>CALCNF010000048.1 GCA_937897815.1 uncultured Pseudomonadota bacterium
CCGCGGCCAGATCCACGGTCACGTTACCGGGGCCCGCCACGTACTCGACCGACCACTTGTCGCCGTCGAAGGCCACGATCGAGCCGTGATCACCGAAGGCCTTCACGTCGTCCTCGGCGATGCCCGCGAGCGATCGCAGATCCCAGGCGTCCGTCATGTTGGAGGTGGCGCCCTGCCATGCGGCGTTGGGGTTCTTCTTCACGGAGATGGTCCCGCCAGTTCCGACGGCGAACCGCACCTCGCCCGCGCCAAAGACGGCGTGCAACGTCACGTCACCGGCGGCGATCTGCTCGGTGACCCAGGAGTCTCCCGAATAGCGATAGAGCGAGCCCTTGGTCCCGACGGCCATCACCCCTTCGAGACCCTCCCCGCCCGAGGTCGCCCAGACCGAGCGAAGCGACACGCTCCCCGCGCTGTTCGCCTCGGTCCAGCCGCCATCCGGAGTGTAGTGAACGATGGTGCTCGAATCGCCGACCGCGATGAGCTCCCCGTTGTCACGGTGCGTGATGGCCCGCAGGTTCGCGTCGGTCCCCGACTCCTCGATCTGCCACAGGAGCGAGCCCGCTGCGCGGCGGGCGATCAGACCCGACTCGCCGACGGCGATCACGCTTCCATCGACCGCGGTCACGCCGTGCAAAAGAGCGGCGCTCGGAGCTCCATAGGCGGCCCAGGATGAGCCGTCATATCGCAGGACGCGAGTCCCCGACGTGGCATAGGCCTCCGTCGGACTCACGGCCATGGCGCTCGTGATCTCACCCAGATCGCCCAGGCTCTCCTCGGTCCACGCCCAGGAGGGTCCCGCCTGCACGTCGATCGTGTCGCCTATCGTGTCATCCGTCGTATCGGTGACCGCGTCTCCGATCGTCACGTCGACCTGTGAAGCATCGTCGACGACCGTCGTGTCCTCCGCCCCATCGGGCGAAGTGACGTCCGCGGCTTCCCCGGTCTCCTCAGCCTGTTGACAGCCGGTGAGACTCATCAGCGCGCACAGCGCCATCACGCTGCCGCCACGTCTGAGCTTCATTCTACCCCCTGATAGTGGTGGGCCCCCTCCACTCGGGAGGGGGCCTCAAGACCACACGAATGAGAAACGCTTAGAGCTTGTTGAAGGTGGAGCGATCGAGCGCCCACGAGTTCCAGCGCAGGTTGTTGAAGTCCTGATTGCTGTAGTTGTCGATGTCGAAGCCTTCCTTGTAGACCCGGATCAACGTCAGGTACTTGAACCCAGGCGCGAAGCCGGGCGTACCGTCGATGTTCGGGAAGTCAGGAAGCTCGATATCGGTGACGTTGAAGTCATTGACCATCGTCCACTCAGGCGTGGGACCCATCATCCCGGGTACCTCGACGATGACGTAGCTGAAGTGGGGATCCACGCCATCCTGGACGGTCCAGCTGATGGTGTAGTCCTCTCCCATCGTCCCGCCCTCGGCCGGCGTGATGTTCTCCGGAACCTCGAGGAACGGACCGAGCAGAAGATCATGGGTTCCGGTCGCGGTCACGGCGCCGTTGGAGCCCGAGACAGCGAGGAAGGTCGCCTGGTATCCCGGCGGGCTCTCGTCGACCCACTGAGCGCCATCATAGCGGAAGATCGCGCCCTTGGAGCCGACCGCGATCACGTCATCGCCTGCCGCACCCCAGACCGCCTCGAAGGTCTCGGTGGTGTCGACCTGCATCGGGGTGAGCGCCTCGCCATCCCAGTGGAGGATCGTTCCAGCCTCACCCACGATGAAGACGTCGTCCGGAGCCGAACCCCACGCCGAGCGGAGGTTGAAGTTCACGCCCGAGAGCACGGTCGTCCAGACCGCACCATCGTAGTGGATCACCTGGCCATAATTACCCACGGCCCACACATCGTCGGGAGCGAACCCGAAGACTCCGCGGAGATTCTTCGAGGTGTTGCCGGTCATCTTGGTCCAGGTCGACCCGTCCCAGTGCATGACGGTGTACCAGCCCACGGCGAAGGCCTCGGTGCCAGATGCCATCCAGACGTCCTCAAGATCGTTGGCTGTCCCCGTGGGCTTCACCTCCCAGGTCAGCCCGTCGTAGTGGGTCGCCACGCCGTCAACGCCGACCGCGATCGCCTCTCCTGTAGCCGCCTCATCGACAGCTCGGAGGTGGTTCGTCGTCCCTGACTCCTGGCTGGCCCAGGACTCTCCTACGTTCCGGATGATCAGGCCGTCGGTGCCCACGCCAACGAACGTCCCCGCCGACGTCGCGGCCAGGTCGTTCACGTTGTTGGTGATGCCCGTGGACTTCGCCTTCCAACCCGTCTCGCCGTAGCTGAAGAAGGTGTCGTCTTGCACCTTGGTGATCTTCTGGGCCAGGTGCATGGAGATCGGGGTGTTGTCATCGGTGAAGCTGAAGGCCCCCGCGAGGAGGGTGTAGGTGGCGTCATAGATGTCGCCGCTCAGGTTCGCCGGAACGCCCGGGAAGGTGAGCTCCTCCTCACCGTAGTTGTACGGATGATCGAGGAACTCCATGGTGCCGTCGCTGCCCAGGTCCATGTGCAGGAAGCCGTAGTTGAAGTTGGGGCCCGTCGGATTGTTGGGCGGATCATCGAGGCGAATCTCCATGGGGGTGTTCAGAGGGTGATTCAGGATGATGTCTCGCTCGATCTCCTCTCCAGGGAGGGCGAAGACGTGGCGAGCGAAGCCCACGGTGTAGGGGGTGAAGGTTCCCAGGTCGTCCTGGATTCCGCCCCAGCAGTAGACGGCGAACTCGCCGATGGGCACGTAGAACTCGAAGGAGAAGTCTTCTTCGACCATCTTGCCCGGGATCGGCATGTAGTTTCGGTACCCGTCGCCCTCACCAGAGAAGATGCTCATCTTCGTGAAGTTGCAGTACGCGGTGACCTCACCGGCCGAAGGCACACACTGGGGCTCCGGAACGCCGTTGAGCGGGTAACACATGAAGCCCGCCGGGCAGTCATCGTTGTTCACGCAGTGGGTCGTGCAGTGGGTCCCCTGGTTGGGCAGCTCGTTGCAGCCCATGGAGGGACTACCGCAGTCCATGTCCTCCACGCACGGGTCGCACAGGGTCCCGGGCGCCGAGGTCTTCGTTGAGCACTGACCCCATGGGACCGGGACGTACTTCCCGGCGTTGAGCACCTGCCCCTTGAAGAGGGGCGGCGGCACGCCCGGCGGGGGCGAACCAGAGCCCGAGGCGCTCGGGGTCATGTACAGCGTGACGTTGGTCGCGTTGTACTCGATCACCGAGGTGGAGGCGAAGCCCGGCTTGGAGGCCGAGACCATCTGATCCCCCTCGAGGTCAGGACCCGAGAAGGTGATCTGCCCCTGCTGATTGGTGTAGCCCTGGTAGGGGGTCGAAGGATCCGTCCACAGCATGACAAAGGCGTCCGGGATCGGAGAGCCGTCTCCGGTGGACAGGACGGTCACGTTGACCACGCCATCGACCTCATTGCCCCACGTACCGCCGAACATCGACTCCGGGTCGTAGTAGGTGAACGAGAGGGGGAGGGTGATCACGCCCTTGGTTCCCGAGGTCACCGTGACGTCGACCGTGCCCACATAACCAGGCGGGGTCCGGCAGGTGATCTTCGTCGGAGAGACGACCTCGACGTGGGTGGCGGCGTTTCCGCCCACCAGGACCGTCGAGTCATTGGTGAAACCCGAGCCCTGGAGCTCAATGAAGGTTCCGCCTGCCTGACTTCCCTGAGGTGGGTCGACCACCCAGAGGGCCATCTCGCTCTGATAGGCGAAGCCGCCGACCAGCGTGTCATCGACCGTGCCCTGGAGCACGGTCACGTTGGCCAGACCGGGGCTCCCCGGCGGCGTAACAGCCGTGATCGTGAACTCGTCGACCACCTCGACGCTCGCGGCGGGCAAGGCGCCGACGCGAACCTGAGCGCCCGGCTCGAAGCCCGCACCAGAGACCGTGATGGCCGTGCCACCATCGATGGGCCCGAAGTTAGGGAGGACCTCGTAGATCTTCACAAACGGCAGGTACGTGTAGCCACCGAACCGTGTGTCGGCGCCATTGGAGTTGGTCAGGGTCACGTCGACCGCGCCCTCTTCGCCCTCCGGCACCTCGACCAGAACGACATGGGAGGCCGCATCAACGCCCTTGAGGTTCGCCTCGACGCCCCCGATGGAGACGGTCGTGTCTGCGCTCTCCGTGAGGCCCTTGGCGACCACCGTGATGAGATTCCCACCCTGGGTCGGTCCGTTCGGGGGCGTGATCGCCAGGATCTCAACGATGTCTCCCGGCTCGGTCGAGTCGAGATAGGTATATCCGTCCTCGGCGATCTGAGTCCCGTAGCTGGTGGAGACGACCACATCTACGGAGCCAGGAGCTGAAGCCTCGGGGACGATCCCGACGACGGTCTCTGCGTCCTGAATCTCCACGTTCTCCAGAGGCTGGGAACCGAAGTTCACCAAGAGCGGCTCCACGAATCCGCCGCCTGTGATGGTGACCTCCTGGCCGCCGCCCACGAGACCGACAGCGGGCGTCACCGAGTCAACCCGGGGGCTCTCGAAGTACGTGTAGCCGTCCTTAAGGGTCCCCACCCCCAGCTCATTGGAGACGTGAACGTCGATGGTCCCTGGGTTCGCCGCGTCCGGGCTCACCGCGAGGATCGTGTTGTCGTCGATGACCTCAACAGAGATGGCCGAGCGACCGCCCAGGAGCACCTTGGTTCCGTAGGTGAAGCCCGTACCGAGGATCGTGATGGGCTCGCCGCCGAGCACGTGGCCGGTGGGCGGATCAACCGAGATGATCGTGGTGGGGTTGTAGAACAGGAAGCCGTCGTCCAGCTGAGCGCTCGCGCCGCTGTTGGGGTCCATGAGGATCACGTCGACGAGCCCGGGCAGGCGCGGGGGCGTGATCGCCACGAGACGATTCTCGTCGAGGACGAAGATGTCATCCGCGACGCTCTCATCGAACATCACGACCGTGTCGTTGTTGAAGCCGGTCCCGATGATCTCGACCTGATCCTGACCCGAGGCCGTCCCCGTGTCGGGAGAGATCGAGGTGATCGTCAGATCGGTGATCGGAGGCGGCTCGTCCACGTCGGCCGTGACGCTCACGTCTGGCCCGGTGGTCATCGCGTCCCCGGAGGGAGACGCCGCGACATCTACAGGCGCGCTCACCGCGTCCTGAGACTGACCAGGGGCCTCAGTGGGGTTCTGGTTGCCCAGCTCTCCTTCCGTGCCCGCGTCGCTGCACGCGGTCACCTGCCAGGACAAGGCCAGCAACAAAATCAATAGTCCACGACGAATCATGACGCTCACTCCTCACATGGGAAACCTTCGCAGTTAGGGCGCCGCGAAGGGGTTCTCACTGTTGATCTCTTCAAGGTCCAGGCCACCGGTGTAGCCGTAGGACACGTATTGGTCGTACCCGTAGACGATCGCCCCGATGGGCTCCGACGACGAGATGACGTGGGGCCCGGGGTTCTTAAATCGCTGGCGGTACACACTGTACAGGCCGGACCCGATGATCTCGAAGTAGCCGGCCGGTATTGGATCTCCATCGATGCTCAAGCTGGCGCCGGCGGGGATCGTGATGTTGACGTAGTTGTCCTCGTACTCCGCCGTCGTGAAGACGACGTAGTCGGTTCGATACTGCTGGACGGGCACCGCGAGAATGAACGCAGGGTCGCCCGTGCCTGCGTCATCCGCCTGCGCCTGACCGCCCACGTTGGGCTCGGGGGCGTCCTGGGCGGCGAGAAACTGACCCACAAGAATGGGCTTGTCCTCATCGGTCGAGTGAATCTCGAAGTGCTTTCGACTCTCGAACTCAAACCACTCGCCGCGATTGAGAACGGGGACGCTCAAGCTCGCGTCCGGCGGAGGCACCAGGACCACGGTCGTGTTGTCCTCGGCCGCGATGATGCGCCAGATGTCGCTCTCCTTGCCGCGATCCCAGCTCTTGGTCGCGACGTAGCTCGTACCCCAGGTCTTCACGGGGAACATCTGCTGCTCGAGGTGATCCGCGCAGCAGGTGTTGAAGCCGGCGCCCACGCAGTCCAGGAGATCGGTGCACGTGGTCTTCCCGTCGTACTCACAGACGCCTTTGTTGGTGTCGGGATCAATATCGATGCAGCGGGCGTCATTGGGGGCGTTGGCCGCCTCGGATCCTCCGAAGACCGCTACCCGTTGATCCGAGAGGACTCGCGTTCCGGTGAGGTCGGCGCCCGGTCGGTTCGTCTCGATGTTGAGCACGTCGTACTGCTGGAGCTTGAACATGCGGGTCTCGCCCGCGTGCATGATCGGGATCGCCTCCTCATCGGGGGCGTCTGGGTACTTGTAGCCAGCCAGGGTGGGTCCGTCGGAGATCTCCACCGAGACGGTCGTCTCTCCCTCCATGACGGCGACCACGGTGATGAAGCCGCGGAGGATCTCGAAGGTCTGCTCGCGGGTCATGACCACGTAGTCACGACCGAGGAGCGCGCTGGGCAAGAGCAGACTCGCGTCATTGGAGAAGACGTTCTCGTTCTCCATGGGGTTGAACTGGTAGGCGATGATCGGCACGTCGCTCTCGACCCGATAGGCGAGCGGAGCGAGGGTCGTGCCGTTCACGTCGCGCCTGGGCAGCTTGAAGACGTGGAGGTCGCCCGGCTTGAGCTCGACGGGCTCCATGGGATTGCCGTCTACATCGAAGGGGACCTCCTGCTCACCAGAGTCCCCGATGTTCTTCTGGTAGACCTTCACGATGGCGGTCAAGGGCGAGTCGGGCGGGTTGGACACGGCGATCGCGTACTGGGCGCCGGAGGCGTCGTAGTAGCCCTCCTTGCCGCCTGGCACGAAGGCGTTGTCCAGATCGACACCCCAGTAATCGCAACCGATGTACGAGTTGAACTTCACGTTCACGTCGCAGAGCTTCTCGCAGACCTGGCCCGTGCACACTGTGCCAGGCTGGTCGTTCTCGCAGTCGGCGTTCACCGCCCACTCCGAGCCGTCCGCGGCGCACTCCATGACCTTGATCTCTCCCAGGCACGCTCGGTCGCCGGGGAAGCAGGTCGTGCACGAGGCCTTACCCTCTTCGCTGGTCCGACACTGGGCGTCGACCGTCTGACTGCCGTTGGGATCCTCTCCAGGGCAGACCCGCTCTACGTAGCCCGTCCCCGAGTTGTTGCAGATCATGGCGAGCTTTCCGCCTTCGATCACGCAGGCCTTCACGTCCACGTTCGGCACGCAGATCTGGCCAGGCTTCAAGAGATCAGAGGGCACATCGACGAAGCCGGACGAGTCGTCCGAGCCCGCGCCTGCATCACCGCTCGCGTTTCCAGCGTCATCGTCCTCAGTCCCCTGACACCCCGAGAGCGCGAGAGCGACCCCAAGGACGATGGTGGAGAGACACTGAAACAGGTGTGGAAATCGCATTGGGCTCCCTTTCAAGTTCCGACCCAATGGGGTGCCCCTTCGCAACCCCTCATGCGCTGGACCTAGGTCCGCGTGCAAAATGATCACGAAACTAGGTGCCCGAGTCAACCGCAGGGAGTGTCCGGGCCGGAACCGACTCCTCGTGCTCGGTCGCGAGCGTGGGGTCTAGAGAGCGCGGATGGCGCTCGCGCGGACGATCGAGCGAGCGCTCGCGGTGCGCCCGAGATCCCGCGCGCATGAGGCGAGCACGCGCGAACGCATCCTCGCCGCGGTCTGAGCGCGCAACCCAGAGCGAGCCCCTGGGCGTCACACGCGGGTGGTCAAGGATATCGAGTGCGTGCTAGCGTCCCTCTTCCGTGATTCAGCTCTACCATGTGACCAAACGCTACGCGAACGGCATCGAGGCCCTCAGGGACGTCTCTGTGCACATTCACGAGGGTGAATTTGTGTTCCTCTCCGGACCCTCTGGAGCGGGTAAGAGCACGTTCATCAAGCTGCTGATGCTCCTGGAGCGGGCGTCAGAGGGACAGGTCCTCGTGGCTGGTCGCAACCTCGACGTCCTGCGCAGGAGCTCGATTCCCTACCTTCGTCGTAACATCGGGGTCGTCTGGCAGGACTTCAAGTTGCTGCCTCACCGAAACGTCTTCGACAACGTAGCCATCAGCCTCGAGATCCTCGGGATGCCCCGAAAACAGATCAAGCGACGGGTCGAGCGGGTCCTCGATATGGTCGGCCTGGAGCGCTACGCCCGATCGATGCCCCACTGGCTCTCCGGCGGGGAGCAGCAGCGGGTGGCCATCGCCCGCGCCCTGGTGAACACCCCGTCGATCCTGCTGGCCGATGAGCCCACAGGAAACCTGGATCCCGACCTCTCGGTCGACATCATGCAGATGCTCATGGACGTGCAACAGAGGGGCACAACGGTGGTCGTCGCGACACACGACCGCGCCTTGATGGATCGCTTCGGTAAACGCGTGATTCTGCTCAACAAGGGCTTCCTCATTGAGGACGGCGACCCGGTCGATGTCCTCCCCGGCGCCCCCGGCCAGGTGGACATGGAGACGAGCACGGTGGTCGTCGGCGAGGAGGCCCCATGAGCATGGAGCCTCGAATCGCCCGGGCTGCCCACTTCTTTCGTGAGGCCTGGAAGAACATTCGATCGGCGCCGATCCTCACGACCGTCGCCGTCCTGACGATCGCCGTGAGCCTGATCCTCGTAGGTCTGTTCGGGTTCATCATGATCAACGCGGACCGAGTCCTGGACGCGGTCGCCAAGGATCTGAGGATCACCATCTACCTCGCTGAGGACGTGACCCCCGACGAGGTCGACAGCCTGCAGCGGCTGATCGCCAATCGGGACGAGGTCGACTCGGTCACCTTCCTGACGGCCGAAGACGACCGGGACCGAAACGTGGCTCTGCTCTCGAGTGAGCTCCTCGAGGGGCTCGACGAGGAGGCAATCCCTGGTCAGCCGGCCATCGAGGTGCAGCTGGTCCCCCGCCAGCGGACCAAGGACGACTTCGCGACCCTGAACGCCTGGCTCGAAGAGTTGACCAATGTCGAGTCGGTGCAGGAGGCCTACTTCGGAGCGGACAAGATCCGGATCCTCTTTGCCGTGATCGATCTCGTCCGTTTCACGGGGGTGCTGATCTGCGCCATCGTCCTGGCCGCGGCCATCTTCTTCACCTTCTCCACGATCAAGCTGGCGGTCTATGCGAGGAAAGAGGAGATCGAGGTGCTGAGGCTCGTCGGCGCGACCGACGGGTTTATCCGATCCCCGTTCTACATCGAGGGGGCCCTGGCGGGTCTGTGCGGATCGCTGACGGCCCTGGCGATCATCGCCTTTATCCATAGCAAGCTCATCGCCTTCGTCGAGGAGGAGCACTTCCTCAATGTGTCCCTGGACCTGATGCCGGCCGGCGTCGTTCTATGGCTCCTCTTCGGTGGCGTCGCCCTGGGGCTCACGGGTTCGGCCCTGAGCCTGGGCCGCTATCTGAGGACCTGAGGTGGTCGCGATGTCCGCCAGCCGCTGGGTCTGGGCGCTCGCGATCCTCAGCGTGAGCGTCGGTCACACGACCGTCCGCGCCGAGCCTGTCGACCCGGACACCCTCGTGGTCCCTGAGCCGAAGGCCTCCCCAAAGCGCATCGCCGCGGATGAGATCAACCAGCTGCTGCGCACCGAGCTGTCGATCCTGGAGGGCGTCCAGGAGCTCGACATGAACATGGCTCGCCGCACGGCGGAGCTCGAGCGTCTCGACGTTCAAGAGAAGACCGTCGAGACCGATCTCCTTGAGATGACCGAGCGCTTTGACGCCCTGAGCGACAAGCTCGACGACGCCAGGCGGTCCATCCGAGGCCGGCTCAGGGCCATGAGCCAGCTCAAGCGCATCGAGCCCTATCAGCTCCTGTTCGCGTCGAGCGATCATGTGAGCTTCTTGCGGCGACAACGAGGCGTCAGGACCCTCCTCGACGGCGACCGGCAGCGGGTCTTGGACTACCGAACCCAGCTCGCCCAGTGGAGCGAGAGCCGCGATGATCTGATCCGAAGGAGAAACAACCTTAGACGGACCCGAGAGACGATCGCGGGCCTCGTCGAGCAGCTCCGCACCGACCGCGAAGAGAAGGCGCTGTTGCTCGAGGCCGTTCGGAGCCGCGCTGCTTTTCACGCGAAGCTCAACCAGGAGATGAAGGGCGTCAATCGAGAGCTCCGCGACAAGGTCCTGATGCTGCGCGACCCCAAGCGTCGTGGACTGCGCATGCACCAGATGGAGGGCAAGCTCTGGCCACCGATCCGCAAGGGTCAGATCATCGGGCGGTTCGGGATTCGAAAGAACAGCCGGTTCGGCACGAAGACGATCCACCGAGGCATCGAGATGATCCCCCCGGCGAGCGCCAAGTCCGATCGAACCCGAATCCGAAACATCTACTGGGGCTACGTGAGCTACGTCGGATGGCTCAAGGGGCTGGGCAAGACCGTGATCGTCGATCACACCCGAGGCTACATGACCCTGTACGCCCATCTCTCCGAGACCTCGGTCAAGGAGGGCGCGAAGGTCGCGACCGGTGACACGATCGGGGCCATGGGCGACACGGGCTCTCTGTACGGGCCCCGGCTCTACATGGAGCTGCGAAAGGATGGCCGCGCCATCGATCCGGAGCCGTGGTTCAAGTGGTGATGGCGAAGACCATAGGGCGGCGGGGAGGCCTGGCGCTGGTCCTGGGTCTCGCGATCACGACCGCCGCCCACGCGACGCTCCCTCCCGCGCCCAACACCGCAGCCGCCGAGCACCGGCTCCTGTGCGCGCTCGAAGAGGCCGTCGATCGGGTCGATCTGCTGCCAGATGGAACCGGAGATATGACCCTTCGCTTGGTCACGGAGAACCCGGTCGAGGCTATCCGGGCCTGGCAGTGGCTCACCGAGAAAGGCGCACCGAAACGCATGACCCGCATCAAGGTCGAGCGCCCGCGACCGATGATCACCATCGTCATGGATGACCTGGGCCTTTCGCCTGGTCTCCTTCCCGAGCTCTGGAGCCTGGGTCAACCGATCACGTACGCCCTCATCCCCCACCTCCAGTACACCTTCAGCTACAGCCGTTGGCTCACGGATCATGGCGCCTCGTTCCTGATCCACCTGCCCATGGAGCCTGAGGAGGCTGATCTGATGACGCTGCCTGGCTACATCACCGAGGAGCAGCGCACCCTGGAGCGTCAGGGGATCGTCCGCGCCGCTCTCGCGGTGCTCCCCGGAGCCATAGGTCTGAACAACCACATGGGCAGTCGAATCACCCAGAACGCGCCGCTGATGGAGGAGGTCCTCAAGGTGATCCCGCCCGACCTGGTGATCCTCGACAGCCGAACCTCCGAGAGCTCAGTCCTGGAGCGTGTCGCCCGATCCCAGGGCCGTCCCTCGGCATCGCGGACGGTCTTTCTTGATCATGAGATGAAGAGAGAGACGATCACGGAGCAGCTCATGGGAGCTCTGAAGATCGCCAAGGAGACTGGACGAGCTGTGGCCATCGGCCATCCTCACAAGGAGACCATGGCGGCTCTACGCTCCTTCATTCGATCCCACGGGCACGAGGTACACTTCGTGCCCATTGAGCGACTAGCGACCCCCCCTGCACAACCCGCATTCCTCAAGAATTGCCCTAAGAACAGCTGGCCTGCGGTGGCCACGGAGTGAATCGATGAACATGTTGAAGAAGGCCCCATGGAGCGCCCCCGCCATAAGCTTGTGCGTCTTGACGCTCCTGGCCGGTTGCGCCTCCGTAAAGGTAGACGTCGAGTCCGAGCGAGGTCCCAACGTTGAGGTCGTGGCCGACTCCAAGCCGACAGCCCCGCAGCTCCGCTGGGTCCAGGACGAGCCAGCCTATTTGGCCAAGGACCTCAAAGAGATCCAGGCCCGAGGCGAGCTGCGAGTCCTGGTTCATGGGCTCGGTTCGCCCTCGGTTCCACGCTTGGGCTCACCGCGAGCCGTCGAGCTCTCCCGCGTTGAGACGCTCGCGCGCGTCCTGGGTGTCCGCGCCCGGCTCGTCGCCGTAGGGGAGCGGAGCGAGCTCCTCACCTCGCTCCTCGACGGGCGCGGAGACATCGTCGCCTCCCGTCTCACGATCACGCCGGATCGAGAGCGACGGGTGCTCATGTCGCGCCCTATCCGCTTCATCGAAGAGAACGTGATCGTCTCCAAGAAGCGCAAAAAGAAGCCTGGCTCGCTCCAGGATCTGACCGAGAGCGGGATCACGGTCCGCGCCTCCTCAAGCTTCCATGAGATGCTGAGCCAGGAGGAGCTGGTACAGACCGGAGCGCTGAAGATCCACCCCATGTCGGAGTCCATCGACACCCTCGATGGGCTGGCCGCGGTCGGCCGAGGGGAGATCGAGGCGACCGTGTGCGACTCCCACGCACTGGCGAGCTATCAGACCTATCGTGATGACGTCGCGGTCGCCTTCCCATACCGACGTGACGTCCCCATTGGCTGGGCCATTCGACCCGGCTCCAATGAGCTCGTGAAGGCCATCAACACCTTCATCTCCACCCAGCTTGTCGCCGATCATGACGTGGCGCACCAGGGTGGTGATCTGAAGGCCATCAAGAACCGCGGAGTCCTGCGGGTCGCCATGCCCAACGACTCCAACGCCTTCTACTTCCACGACGGCCATCCCAGCGGACGCCAATACGAGCTGGTGAACCTCCTGGCCCAACAGATGGGCGTTCGGCTTGAGCTGATCGTCCCTCGCGCCCAGGAGGACCTGATGGAGATGGTGCTCGCGCGGCGCGTGGATCTGGTCGCCCCCTGGTTGAGCATTACCCCCGAGCGAGCGAAGCGCGTGCGCTTCTCCTTGCCGATGATGCGCGTCGATGAGGTCCTGATTCAGCGGGAGTCTGATACGCCGATCTTCGATCCAGCCGATCTCAACGGCCGAGAGATCCACGTGCGCAAAGGCTCATCGTATCGAGAGCACATCGAGACCCTCCGGGAGAAGGCCCCCAACATGAAGGTCGTCGAGGTCGCAGAGGGGATCGAGACAAGCGAGCTGGTCGCGAAGGTCGCCTCTGGAGAGGTCGATCTGACGATCGCCGATTACGACATCCTCTCGATCGCCATGGCCAATGGGTACAAGGTCCGGGATTCCCTGCTGATCGGGCATCACAAGTCCCGCGCCTTCGCCCTTCATCCTGATGCCATGGAGCTCCTGGCGACCGTGGACCGGTTCTGCTTGGCCCACCCGCTCAACCAGGACCCGAGCCTAAGCAGCCCGGCGCCCACGGCGGGAGACTCCGTCAGCCAGATCGCGAGCGCCCGGTTCCCCGACTGGAGACGAGCGATCAAGCGCACTCCGAGCAGCATCCTCAAGACCGCCGAGCGCGTCTGTGCGGGAACCTCTCTCGACCCCCACCTTCTCGTGGCCCAGTCCGCGGTAGGCTCCGGGCATAAACGCAAGCGCGTCGGGTGGTCGGGTGGCCGGGGTCTGCTACAAATGCGCCCACACACGGCCCGCAAACTCGGCTTCTCGGAGCAGGCGCTTGAGAGCCTTGGCTCGTCCCTGCGAATCGGCAGAGACTATATGCTGCGAATCCTCGCCGATCTTCCCTCGTCGATCCCCAAGCAGGATCGTATCCTTATGGCGCTTGCCGGCTTTCGGCTGGGGCCTGAGCACCTGAACGACGCACGGTCGCTCGCCCACGACCAGGGCCTGCCGACCGACAAGTGGAAGGGCGGCGTTCGAAAGGCGCTGAGGCTTCTGGAGCGCCCCGAGTTCGCGTCGCGCGCTCGCTACGGGTTCGCCCCAGCCAGCGACGCTGTCGTCTACGCCGAGAGGGTTCTTGAGGCCATGGAGGCCATTGGGAAATGATCGCCCCTAGTCAGGGATGATGCAGATCCGGCGGAAAACGCCCTCTCCCTCGCTCTCGGTGGTCACGCCGTCCATTTCGCGCAGCGCGATGTGGACCAGACGTCGACCTCGGGGATCGAGGGGGCCCATCTTGTAGACCCGCTCCTCCTCGATGGCCCGCTGAGCCAGATCGCGAGCGGACTGTCCCAGATCCTCATCGGCCTGGGCGCGAGCACCATTGATGTCCATGGAGACCTTCACGCGTCGATCACCGTCGCTGACGATCTTCTCGACCAGGTACTCGAGCGAACGGAGCAGGCCCATCTCACGCGCGACGAAGACCTCTCCATAGGCATCGGAGTTCAGCTCAAAGCTCACGCGATCCTTGGACTCGCTCACGGTGCCCTCGACGCCGTACTCCATCTCCGTGAGGAGATCGATCAGCAGGTCCAGAGCGGCCTGGCCCGTCTCGGAGAGCGTGACGCCCTCGGCGACCACGATCTGAATCTCAGTCGGTCCATCAGAGGGAACATCGGGCCACGCGCCGCGACGACCTCCGCGGTCATCTCGTCGGCCGCCACGATCATCTCGTCGACCTCCGCGGTCATCTCGTCGACCTCCGCGGTCATCTCGTCGGCCGCCACGGTCATCTCGTCGACCTCCGCGATCCTCACGGGCCTCGCGCATCGGAGCGTCATCGTGGCCACCATCGGGGCTCGGTCCGGAGCCGCTCAAGCTCTCCTGACCCAGGACCGGCGCTCCTGCGCCACCCGACTTCACCTTGATCAGCGCAAATCCGCCGCCCTGGCCGGCCATAACGTCATACTGGATATCGCCAGCGTCGACGCCCAGCGCCTTTGCCGCGTTCTGAAGCGCCACGTCGATGTTGCGGCCCGAATAGGTTCCGTTGCTCATGCCATACTCCGTCGAATGTAGATTTGCTGAATGATCGTGAGGATTGTGTTGACCATGATGTAGAGAACGAGCCCGCTCGGCAGCGAGATCATCATGACGCTGAACATGAGCGGCATGCCGTACTTCATCATCTTGGCCTGGACGGGATCCATGCCCGCCGCCGTCGGCTGGAAGTAGCTCTGGGCGAACATCAAGACGCCCAGGATCACCGGGAAGATGTAGAGCGGATCCGGAGCCGAGAGATCGGGGATCCATCCCCCCAGAGGCGCGTGATAGAGCTCCACGCTCGAGTAGATGACCTGGTAGAAGGCGAACCAAACCGGCATCTGCAAGAACATGGGCAGGCAGCTGCTGAAGGGGTTCACACCTTCTTTCTTGAAGAGGGCCATCTGAGCCTTCGCGAAGGCCTGCTGGTCTCCCTCATACTTCTTCTTGAGCTCGTCGAGCTTGGGACGGAGCGAGCTCATGGCCTGCATGCTCTTGAAGCTCTTATTCGTGATGGGGAAGAGCAGGGTCTTCATGATGATCGTGAGGAGCACGATCGCCAGCGCCCAGTGACCCGCGATGTCGTAGAACCAGCTCAGCGCCGCGAGCATGGGCTTGCCGATGAACTCCAGAACGCCGAAGTCGAGGCTCGCGTCCACGCGTCGGCCCGTGAGCGCCAGGTTCTCCGCGTGCTTCGGGCCCGCGTAGACCGAAAATCGATACATGGCGCGCCGGCGGTTCTTGATGGACTTCCAGGCGCGATCGAGGGCGTCCGGGTCCTGCCCGATCTCCTCGCGCTTGAGCTGCCAGGCCGCTCGCAGGTCCTTGACCGAAGCGCTGGGCTCCAGACCGAGGGCCGTCGCGGCCTCCGAGCACGTCGGGGCTTTCGTAACGCCCTTGAGCCACTCGGGTACGCAGCCGTCTTCATGGCCACGAATCGTGTGGGTTGTGCCCGCCCAAAGCGTTGCGCTCACGACCCCTGTGCCCAGGGTCGGCGCCGTCGGCGACGCGGTCAGACGACATTGGGCGCCAGTGAGGCTCTCCGCCACGACACCCAGGAGCATGTAGCGCGTCTCAATGCCTACCCACTCGGTCGGCGTCGTGAAGGACACGGGCTCCTCCGTGCAGCCACCACCATCGGAGCAATCCCAGAGCTCGGTGTAGTCCTCTCGCTCGTAGGAGTCACCCGTAAGGCAGCTCGCCGCGTAGAGATCCGGCGGCGCCATAAACATAGACATCTCAGCCAGCGCGGGGTGCTGCCAGCCCGTCACATCGATGCCTATCTGGGCCTTCACTTCCGCCGGCGAGACGTTGTGGATCGCCACCTTCATGGCGATCTCGTATTCGTGTTTTCCGGGCTCGAAGCGCCGCTCAATGTACACGGGGCTCTTGTCGGTCTCGGGGTTGGGCCACACGAAGGTGAACGGGAGCTGATCTCCTGAGCCGACCCGCTTGAATTTCGGTCCCTGGGCGTAGAGGGTTCCTACCTCGCCACGGCGATGGATCGTGTAGCTCACCTCGGCTGACTTGGCGTTGTTCAGTCCCGTCGTAGAGGTGAGCGCGACCGCGCCAGAGTCCATGACTCCGCTCACGGTGTAATCTCCCACCAGGTTGGCCGGCGCCGTGACGCGGATCAGGTCGCCCGCCGCGGGAGAAGGAGCCTTCTGCCCCTCTTCAGGGGTCAGAAGCGTCCCGTCGATAGAGGCCCTCTCGACCGCGCCGATCTGGATCTCCGCGACCCCGGCCACCGAGAGGTGATTGAACAGGAGTCGCAAGGGATAGAAGTTGTCCGACCAGGTCGTCACGAGATCGATGGGACCGACGTCGGTCTGATCGACAGGCACGCCCTCCATAGCGGGACGCAGATCTCTCGAAAAGCGGGGCTCTGTGAGCTTCGCCGCGCTCAGGGTCCCACCGGTCTCGCTGAAGGTCAGCTGCAGCGCAGGATCCTCGGCGGGGTAGGGGACCGTAATCGAACCCGCGATGGCAACGCTCACCAGGAGAGCAGAGCTCAATACGCCCAGGGTAGAGGCCATTAAGAGACGTCGGATCATTCGGAGTCTCCCTCCGATCCCGGGACGGGATCGATCCCCCCGTCCGAGAAGGGATTGCAGCGCAGGATGCGCCAGATGGCGTAGGCCAGGCCGCGAAACAAACCGTGTCGCTCCAGGGCCTCGTCGGCGTAGCTCGAGCAGGTCGGGTAGTACCGACAGGCCGGAGGTAGCATCGGCGAGATGCACCGCTTGTACCCAGCGATCAAGGCGCGAAGGAACCACACGAAGGGCCGTTCAATCATGGAAACCGCTCGGTCATGAGGGACCGTTTCGACCGCGGCGAGCTGATGGCTCCGAGACGCGGAAGTAGCGGGAAATGACATAAGTGAACTCTTCCTCGATGTGGGCAAAACTGAAATCGTCGATGCCACGCTTGGCGATCATGACCAGGTCGACGGGGCGCTCAAAGACCTCGGGATGGTGGCGAAACACCTCACGAACCCACCGCTTGACTCGGTTGCGGACGACGGCGCCGCCGACCTTCTTCGAGACGGTGATTCCGAGCCGCGTCTCTCCTGTTGGAGAGCCGCGAAAGTAGTAGATGAATCGACGCCCGTAACGGCGATCTCCGCGTCCTTGGAGTCGAAGGAAGTCCCGGCGTCGCTTGATGCGTCGCTCGGGTCCAAATCCCCTCTCTCCTCGCGGGCGGATAGCCACGGGAGCCGCCTCGACTACTTGGTGGGAGTCGAGACCGTCAGGCTCTTGCGACCCTTGCGACGGCGGGCCGTGAGCACGGACCGTCCGCCGGGGCTCGCCGATCGGGCACGGAAGCCGTGCTTGTTCTTTCGCTTACGATTGCTGGGCTGGTAGGTGCGCTTCATGTCGCCCTCCCGTGATGTTTTGTGGGCCGTTGGCGGGAGCCAAGGGCCATAGGGCGGCGCAGATAATCACGGTGCCTCCGAGAGTGTCAAGGAGATCCTCCCTCGCGTGCACGCGTCTAAATCGGTGGTTCATATCTGAGGCCGTTATCAAGCCCGATACTGGCCTCTCAAAGCGCGCCAGATCCGCGAGGAGTGGGCCTGCAGATCTAGCCCGAGATCGCAAGAGCACGGATCGCCGAGCACAATCGAGGACCGATCGGGATGGGCCGAACAATTTTTTGGATCGTGGATCATCCTGGATCTCAACGGCTTTTGAGCCGCGCCCCGATCCAGTCGCTCCCTTACCCTTGCCAGGCCGACTTTCCACGTTGTACCCGGATTAGACGCGCTGTCGAAAAACATCGTCTCTTTCGAGATGGACTGTGACGGCGACCAGGTCCCCCACGGACCGCCACCGGGTTCTCGCTCCCTCCAGCCGGAACCCAACGCATCAACTCTGCAGCGGCGTGACCGCGTACAGCTCCTCATGATCGTAGGATCGAGGGGTCAGGGAAGGTGTGTCTCCAGACTGCAGAATCCCCCCAACCCCCTTTCGAGAGACCTGAACTTGGATCTTTGGGACAACACCCTCGCGGCCCTTCGAGACTCAGTGCGGCCATCCGACTTCAAGTACTGGATCAAGCCGATCTCGTGCGCAGAGATCGATGAAGGGGC
>CALCNF010000049.1 GCA_937897815.1 uncultured Pseudomonadota bacterium
CGGCCCAGGAGCCCTGTGGCGAGTCGGAGAGGGCTCGAGACACGGCGCTGCCCGTGAAGGTGAGCCCGCCGACCACAGCGACGGTGATGAGCAGGATGTGAGCTGTGCGAATCGTCATGATGACTTCCTTTGCCGCTCAGAAGGCATCACGCCTGAGCCCCCATGTCCAGTCTGAGACACAGCCCATTCCAAACCGGTCGCCGGTCAGCGTTGACGGGCCCCTCGGTCCGGCCTATGAGTCCCACAAGGCTTCAGGAGCATCATGGACGGACCTTACACCCGCTACGCCCGAGCCACCCTCTGGCTGCTTCAAGAGGGGGATGTCCCCATGGGCGGGACCGCCGACGACGCTCAGCCGTCCTTCGTGGCTGAGGTCCAGCCGTTCTACATCTCCAGGTCCGTGATCACCAATGAGCACTACGAGGTGTTCAAGCCTGACCACGTTCGGGTGCCGGCGGATGCCGCCGACGACGCGCCAGCCGTGAACGTCACCTGGGAGGACGCCGCCGGATACTGCGCGTGGTATGCGGAGTTCACGGGCAAGCCGTTTCGGTTGCCCACAGAGCTCGAGTGGGAGTACGCCGCTCGAGGTGAAGAGGAGGGCCGGCTCTTCTGCGCGGAGGGCAGGCTGGACCTCTACGTCGTCCACGCCGGCAACTCGAACGGGGCGCTGCCAAACGTGGAGACCCGCAAGGCCAATGAGCATGGCCTCTTCGACACGCTGGGGACGGTGTGGGAGTGGACATCGTCGGCGTATCGTCCCTATCCCATCGCGGACGGAGACGGGCGCGACACAGCGGACCTCTCGGAGCCCCACGTCCTTCGGGGCGGCTCCTTTCGAACGGCGCCCGAAGAGATCGGTTGCGGTGTTCGTCGCCATGAAGCTACATCCTACAAAGCCGATGACGTGGGCTTTCGAATTGTGAGGAGCCTGTGAGCGATCCTGCAGATACAAATCGATTCTGGGGCCGTGTGCATGAGCGCATCGCCGAGCTGGTCGGGCGCCCGCGCAACTGGCTGCTCTTCTCGCTGATGCTGGGCTCCTACCCTCTGATTCACATCGCGACCCATCCTCTGCCTGACCCTATCCCCATCTACGATCAGGTCGAGCCCTTTGAGCTGATTGACCACCGCGGTGAGAAGGTCGGGATCTGGCGCGGCCGGTCCCCACGGGAAGAGGCGATTGACGTCTGCGACGCTGTCGCTCAAGCCTACCCAGAAGATCGTCGGGCTCCGGATCAGATCTGCGAAGCGCCGTCGCTGCCCGAGGAGCACGCGGCGATCTGCAAGAGCTGCTTGGACGCGCGCGACCGCGGCCGCCTTCACGTGAACCTGCACCACAAGATATGGGTCGCGACCGTCATCTGCTCGGACTGCGACGAGATGAGCGAGCAGGTGCAGAAGTCGGTCTACAAGATCCAGCACCACAGCCGGGCTATGGGGAAGCACTTCAAGATCGTGGGCTTCACCTCCCAGCCGGAGACCGACACGCCCGAGGTGCTTGACGCCCTGGGGAGCAAGCTGAAGGCGAGCCGGGGGATGCGGTCGTTCGCCACGGGCGACCCGCAGGCGGTGGCGGCCGTGATCGACAATATCTTCAATCGTCATACGGCGACCCGTCGTATCGATGGCGCCCCGAAGCACAACCAGCACCAGGTCGCGATCATCGACCCCGGTGGGTATATCCGCGGCTACTATGACCTCCGAGACGAGGAGGCCGTGGACCGCTGCCTGGTGGACATTGGCCTGGTCGTCAACCGCGGGTTCTAGTCTTCCTGTCGGGGCGGTGGTCCGAGCATGCGATCATCCACGAGCCTGAAGCCTCGCTTCCGGTAGGCCTCCAGCGCGGGGGCGTTGGCGTGCGTGACGAAGAGCTCGCGGCCGGCAACGTCCTTCCAGGTCATCCAGCCCTCGGCGGCCTCCAGGAGTCGGTTGGCGATCCCCTGACGCCGATCTTCGGGGGCCACGTAGATCCAAGCGATCACCCCCATCTGGACCTTGAGGTATCGATCGAGGCGAAGCTCCGCGCTCACGACGCCCATGGGCCGCTCGGCGTCGCAGGCGACGCGCACGAAGCACTCCGTGCTCTCGCTGGCCCGCTCCAGGTCTCGCCAGTGAACCCCGACGAGATCGTGAGCGTCGAGGTGCTCCTGAATCCGCTCATCGGACCACGGGGCCTCCCCGAGAGACTCGGACCACCACCGAAGATGCTCCGTGAGGTATTCCGCGATCCAGACACGCATCACCGAGGCGTCATCGCTTCGAAGCAGCCGGAGGCGAAGGGGGCCTGTCATGCGGCTCCTCGACGCAGCTTCAGGGAGGTGATCTCGGGTCGGACACCCGTCCGGATCGGTGGTCCCCAGTAGCCTGTTCCGCGGTTGGTGTAGACCCACATCCCCTCGTGCTGATGCAGGCCGACCGCGAAGGGCTGGAACAGGTTGATCAGCCAGCTGAAGGGGACGTACTGGCCGCCGTGAGTGTGACCCGAGAGCTGGAGGTCGAAGGCGCGGGTCTTCGCGGCCGCATAGGCGCTGCGGGGCTGGTGCGCGAGCAGCACCCGGGCGGGGCACTCCGGCGCTCCAGCCGCAGCGGCGACGGGATCCGAGGTGTGCCCTTCAAGTTGACGCCCCGCGCGGTAGTCGGTGACGCCCGCCAGCAGCAAGGGGCTGGCGTCGTGATCAAGGACCACGTGCTCATTGAGGAGGACCGTGACTCCGTTCTCCCTCAAGAAGCGAATCCAGGAGTCCGCGCCGGCGTAGTATTCATGGTTGCCGGTGATGAAGTAGGTGCCATGACGGGATTTGAAGCCCGAGATGTGCTGCACCTCGCTGCCGAGAGTGGCCACGGAGCCGTCCACGAGATCACCGGTGACCGCCACCATATCGGGCTTCAGGATGTTCACCCGTTTCACGATGCCCTGAAGAAACGATCCGCGAATGGTCGGCCCGACGTGGATGTCCGAGACCTGGACGATGTGAAAGCCGTCGAGGGCCTCGGGTAGGTTGGCGATAGGGATCTCGACCTCGACGACCTCGGCCGCTCGATAGGCTTCCCGGATCCCTGTGATACTTACGGCGCCCGACAAGGCCATGGCGCCAAGGCGAAAGGGGCGGAGCAGCAGCGCGCGTCGGTCCGGGTCGGTCTCCGTCTCCTTGCCACGCAGTGACTGGAGTCGAGGCCAAAGCCACCCGGCGGCGTCAACGGCTAGGAGCGTGACCATCTCCAGGGAGAACATTCCGAAGGCGAGCATCCCGGCCCACTGGGCCGGGACCTGCCAGCCGACTCCGAGCGTCCCAAGTCCTCGGACGGACATGGCGCCGATGATCACGACGGCCTGCGCGGCCACAATCCACTTGGTGATCCGAGCGATGTGATCTGGGGCGCCCGCGCTCAGCCGTCGCATGATGTAGACGTGGCCGAGCATGAGGATCGTGATCATGACCGAGAGAAAGATGATGAGCCTGAGCACTATGGGTCTCCTTCGCGGCGGTAGCCTAGCACGCTCGGAGATGCCTTGACCCGGTTCGATTGACGGGACACGGTGACCCCATGATCACCGCTCTGAAAACGGAGGCCGCCCGCGTACGCGCGCTCCGGTTACTCGTCTTCGCGGCGTCGGTGACGGTCTGCGCTTCGGCCTTCGGCAAGCCAACGGTCACTCCGTTGAGGATCGATGCGCCTGTTGTGCTCGATGGACAGGCGCACGAGGCGTTCTGGGAGCAGGCACCCGCTCTTGAGGGCTTTGAGGTTCTTGAGCCGACGACCGGGATTGAGCCGCGCTTCAAGACCCGTGGCCGCATCGTCTACGATCGAGAGGCGATCACCATCTACGTCGAGGTCGACGTGGGCGAAGCGGACCTCTTCCTGCCCATGGCGACCCGGGACAGCAGCCCGCCTGAGGACAGCGTGATGGTGTGGTTGGACACCCAGGGGCTCGGGAGACGCGCGTACGCCTTCTCTGTGAGCGCCGCTGGGGTCCTCTTCGATGGTCTTCGGCAGGCAGGGGCCGTCAACCTCGGGGCCTACGATCGTTCCTGGGACTCGCTCTTCGATGGCGCTGTTCACCGTGGACCGGACCGCTGGTCGGCTGAGATTCGTATCCCGTTCATGAGCCTGCGCTTCGACCCCATGCAGGAGCAATGGGGGCTTCACATCTTCGCCTCCAGCTGGAAGCACCAGCAGAAGATGAGTTGGGTCGCCATCGATCGGGATATTCAGAACCGAGTCGGCCAGGCGGCCACGCTTCGGCTCCCTGAGGACCGGGAGCCTGGCCGAGATCTTGAGCTGCTGCCCAGCGTCACGCTCTCGTGGTTCGAGACGCAAGATGACGGCCGTCCTGCCTGCGACTTCGGGGCGAGCCTCGGCTCGTTCAACCTCTGCGGGGCCAGCCTGGACTACGGAGTGGGCGCCAAGTGGGCGGTCTCCCCCGGCGTGAGCCTGGACCTGGTTGTAAACCCCGACTTCTCACAGGTCGAAGCGGACCCCGCCGAGCTCACGGTGAACAATCGCTTCGCCCTCTAC
>CALCNF010000050.1 GCA_937897815.1 uncultured Pseudomonadota bacterium
CAACCTCAGGCGTGTCAGCCCCCGGGGGACAGCCGCCCGTCGGACAAACGAGGTGATCTCCTCGAAGGAGAGCAGGGCGTCTCGGGCCAGGGGCGCAGGCGGGCCGTCCGGGACACAGTAGCTGCATCGAAAGGCGCACCGATCGGTCACGGAGATCCGGAGCTTTCGGTGGGGTCGGCCAAGGACGGGGTCGAGGAGCGTCATCTCCCTGGTCTTCGCACGGCCCTCGCGGCTGGCGCAACCCTCGGCTGGACACGCGGGGTCGCGGGTGATTGGCTGAGGGCTGAACCCTCGCGGCGGAGGTCGCCATGGTCGTCTCGCGATCCACTCTCGTCATCGCTCTGAGCGCCGCGCTCATGGCCTGTCAGGCCAAGGAGCCCGCGGTCCAGGAGGGCGCCGCCGCGACCGTCGCCCCGCAGGATGAGGCGCCGACGGGGTCAGCCGCGCCTGAGAAGCCCGCCTGGACGCTCCGGCCGACGGCTCAGATCCAGGCCGAGGGCAATCACCTCAAGGGCGAAGGCTCGGTCTACCTGACCCAGCACGCCTTCAACCCCCTGGAGTGGTACCCGTGGGGTGAGGAGGCGCTCGAGCGCGCCATCAAAGAGGACAAGCCCATCTTCCTCTCCATCGGCTACGCGTCTTGTCACTGGTGTCATGTGATGGAGCACGAGGTCTTCGAGAAGGAGGACGTCGCGGCGTACATGAATGAGCACTTCGTCAACATCAAGGTCGACCGGGAGGAGCGTCCCGATCTGGACGCCATCTACATGACGGCCGTTCAGCGGCTGACCGGGGGCGGCGGCTGGCCGATGACCGTGTTGCTCACCCCCTCCCTCAAGCCCTTCTTCGGGGGGACCTATTTTCCGAAGCGCCGGTTCATGGCTATCGCGAAGGACGCGGTGGACCGCTTCAAGAACCAGCGCAATGACGTAGAGAGCGAGGGCGACCGGCTCCACGCGCAGATCAGCGAGATCCCAGACGCTCGGCCCGGTGGCCGGATCGGCGAGGCCTCGCTCCAGCGGATCATCAGTCGGGCCAAGGGCGCGTTTGATGCCAAGTGGGGGGGTCTACAAGGCCGAAGGAAGTTTCCGACGCCCGCCCGGTGGCGCTACCTGGTGCACGCCTACCGCAAGTGGGGCGATGAGGGCCTGGCCGAGGGCGTCCGCAGGACCCTGGATCGGATGGCCGACGGGGGGATCTTCGATCAGGTCGGCGGTGGGTTCTACCGCTACACGGTCGAGCCCACCTGGCTGATCCCCCATTTCGAGAAGATGCTCTACGACAACGGCCAGCTGGCGAGCCTCTACATCGAGGCCGCGGCCGCCTTCGCCGAGCCGCGCTACCTCAACGTGGCTCGAGAGGTCCTCGACTTCATGCTCAAGGAGATGCATGAGCCCGCCGGCGGCTTTTACGCCAGCTACGACGCTGACTCGGGCGGGGAAGAGGGGACCTTCTACGTCTGGACGCCCAAGGAGCTCCGCGCCATTGCTGGAGAATCTGATGGGGAGGTCCTGGCGCTGCTGCTCGGGGTGACCGAGGGGGGCAATTTCGAGCACAAGACCAGCGTCGTGACCCGTCGGATCTCCATGGGAGAGGTGGGCAAGCGGACCGGGCGAACGGCCAAGGCCGTGGAGGCCATCTGGGCGAAGTACCGTCCGATCCTCTATGACGTCCGCGCCAAGCGGATCTGGCCGGGATTGGACAAGAAGCTCGTGACCGCCTGGAACGGCCTGGCCATCGGCGCCATGGCCAAGGGGTTCGCGGCGACGGGTGACGTCCGCTACCGAGACGCGGCTCAGAAGACCGCGGATCTCCTCTGGGAGCGTCATCGCCGACCCGGCGGGGGGCTCTATCGCGCCTCGAACCAGGGCAAGGCCGAGCACCTGGCGATCCTGGATGACTATGGGTTCCTGGCCGTCGGTCTCCTCGACCTCTTTGAGGCCACAGGCGAGCTTCGCCATCTTGAGCGCGCAAAAACGCTCCTCGAGGAGGCCGACCAGCGCTTCGCCCGAGAGGAGGGGGCGTGGTTTCTCACCGAGGTCGTCGATGAGACTTTGATCGCCCGGACCTTCGACCCCTATGACTCGGTGCGCCCCTCAGGGAACAGCTCGCTGCTCGAGGCGAATCTTCGCTACAGCGCCATCACCGGGAGCACCCAGCGGCACAAGCTCGTCGAGACGACCCTGGGGGCCTACGCCTCCATGGTCAGCCGTGGGGGGCTCGGGACCGCTGGCTGGGCCACTGTGGCTTTGATGCTGGGCGGGCCCTTCTACGACGTCGTCTTCGCCGGCGATCCGAACGCTGAAGACCTCAAGAGCCTCAAGGCTGAGTACGTCGCCCTCTCGCCCAGCTGGGGGGTTCGAACGACCGTGACGGCGGCGGGGCCCAGCCCCGAGCAGCTCAAGGCCATGCCGCCGCTCATGGCCAAGACCGCTCGCGACGGCGCGTCGCGGGCCTACGTGTGCGTCCGCGGGACCTGCAAGAAGCCCACGGGAGACCCGCGAGAGCTCCGGGCTCAGGTCCTCGATGGTTGGACGCGCTAGACGCGCTCAGGTCAGGTCAGTGTCCCGAAAGATCTGCGCCGTGAAGCCCCGAAGCGAGACCTTCGGGTCCTCCCAGGCGCGGCGCTTGAGCCCCGCGCGGCTCGCGAGCTCCTCGAGGAAGCGCTTCACGGTCCAGCCCTGATCGTAGGCGACCTGGGGCAGGATGATGGCTCGCTTGGGTCCCGCGGCGATGTACAGACCGTGGGTGCCGATCTCGATCTCCTCGGGCGCGATGGTCCGATGGGGGCTCAGGATGCTGATCTCCACCTCTGTGTAGCGCAGGTCCGAGATCTCAAGGGCGGAGAACTGCAGGTCCTCGGTCGCCGCGGCGATCGCCATCTGGGCCGCCGCCTCATGGAGCGGACCATCCGCGTCCGGCTGGCCCATACAGCCTCGGAGCTTCCCGTCCATCTCCAGGGTGACGAAGACCGCGTGGGCCTCCTCGAGCTCGTCCGACTCCGGCGGGCTCATGGTGAGCTCACCCCGGGTCAGGTGCTCCTGGATCGCCTTTCGCGCGTAGCTGAGCAGGGCGCGCTGGCCCTCGATCGAGATCCCCTCGCTCGCTTCGTTGGCGGTCTCTGAAGCTTCAATATCGCTCATGAATTACGTCCTGCAGGATGTCGGCGTGGTCGAAGACGATGCCGTCCGGGAGGGCATCATACGCGAAGACGCGCGCCTCCGCCGCGTCGTCCGCTCCCGTAGGTGCCCCCTGGGCGGTCGCCAGGTAGACCGTGGTGATGGTGTGGTGTCGTGGATCGCGGGCCGGATCGCTGTAGGTGTGAAACTGTCGGACGAGCTCGACGTCGAGACAGGTCTCCTCTCGGGCCTCGCGAACGGCCGCCCGCTCCAGGCTCTCCCCCTCGTCGACGAACCCGCCAGGGAGCGCCCATCCATGGGGCGGGTTCTTTCGGCGGATCAGCACGACCGTCCCCGGACGGGTCTCGATGACGATGTCCACGGTGGGCTTGGGGTTTCGGTAGCGCTCGGTCATGGGCCTCAAGGGTGCAACGTGCGGCGGTGAGGATCAACCGGCCTCAGGGGCGTCGTCCTCTCGGGGGAAGACCTTGAGGTGGGCGGTGAGGGTCACCAGGGCGAGACCCGTGGCCACGCCGAAGAGCAGCGCGCCCTGTCCCCCCTCGTAGATGTAGCCCGCGGCCACCGAGGAGAGGATGCCGCCCAGTCCAAAGCCGACCATCTGAAAGAGCCCCTGGGCGGTCGAGCGCTCGCCAGGCTCGGCGTGCTCGCCGATGTGGAGCACGCTCGTGACGTACCAGACACCAAAGGACAGGCCGTGGAGGAGCATGATCGCCAGGAGCAGCCACGGGCTCTCGACCACGGCCGTGAGGGCGTACTGAAGGGCCGCGGCGCACAGGCACAGGGTCAGGACGGACTTGTTGGACCAGGAGGAAAAGAGCCTCGGTGCCGCGCGGATCAAGACGATCTCGCTCAAGACCCCGACCGACCAGAAGAGCGGCATCATGGCGTCGCTCACGCCCAGGGCCTGAAGATGCAAAGGGAGGAACGCGAAGAGCCCCTGGCTGGCGAGGCGGGAGAGAAAGGTGATCAGGTAGAGAGGGCGGAGCTTCGGATCGTTGAAGAGCTCCAGGGCCCGTCGCTGGGGACGCTCCTCGGCCGCGGACCCCCGCTCCTCGGGCGTCATCCTCAGGGTGAGCAGCCAGGTCAGGGCCAAGAGGATGGCCAGGGGGATGGGCACGATGGCGCGCCCCCACTGCTCGATCAGGAAGCCCAGGAGGAAGCCTCCGGCGATGAAGCCGGCGCTGCCCCAGACCCGGATCTTACCGTACTCGCCGCCCGTCTGACGGACGTGAGAGATGGTCACCGAGTCGGTGTTTGGGACCAGGCCGACCCGAAAGGCGAAGAAGACGCCCAGGGCGATGGAGATGCCGATGGCGTCCTCGAAGATCACCACGGGGGCGAAGGCCAGAGCGCTGCCGAAGGTCACCCAGCGAAGAGTCCGAACCGAGTCTCGCCAGCGGTCCGCCAGGCGCCCCCAGACCAGGGGGAAGATCAACAGGCAAGCGTAGCGCAGCGCCTCCAGCCATCCGATGGCCGGGTCCGACCAGCCCATGTCCCCGAGCCACAGGGGGAAGAAGTTCCCGTAGCCCCCCAGGAAGAGGAAGATGAACAGGTAGAGGGAGCGGATCTGCAGGCCCGCTCGCCGGGATTGGGCGGCGTCGCTCATGGTGGCGCTACCCTCGGTCCCCGGGAGGCGTCCGTCAATCGAGGCGGTTCGGAATTCGCGCGAGCGCCCCCTCGCGCACGTGCCCGCATGGTTGTCCGCCCGCGCGGAGCGTGTTACGTCCCCGCCCGCGGAGATGCGGCAAGGAGAGGTCCCACGTGATCGTTCGAAAGAGCCGAGCAGAGATTGAGAAGATGCGCCTGGCCGGCCAGGTGGTCGCCGACGTGCACAAGATGCTTCAGGATATCGTCGTGCCGGGCGTGACCACGGCCGAGCTGGACAAGAAGGCCGAGGCGCTGATCCGCTCCCGAGGAGCCGATCCCACCTTCAAGGGCTACCGCGTCGGCCGCGAGGTCTTCCCCGCGACGCTGTGCGTCTCGGTCAACGAGGAGATCGTCCACGGCATCCCGGGCTCGAGGGTCCTCGAGGAGGGCGATCTGCTCTCGGTGGACTGCGGGGCCACGCTCAGCGGCTACGTCGGCGACTCGGCCATCAGCCTGGCCGTCGGCCGGGTGTCCAAGGATGTCGAGGAGCTCATGGAGCGCACGAAGGCGAGCCTGTACGCCGGCATCAACATGGCCCGGCCCGGCAACCGCATCGGGGACATCGGCCACGCGGTCAGCTCCTCGGTCGCGCCCTACGGCTATGGGGTCGTTCAGGACTTCTGCGGTCACGGCGTGGGACGCCGGCTCCACGAGGAGCCCCAGATCCCCAACTACGGCATCCCGGGCACCGGCCGCCGGATCAAGTCCGGCTGGTGTCTCGCCATCGAGCCCATGATCAACCTGGGCACCCACGAGACCCGGATGCTCGAGGACGGCTGGACGGTGATCACCGCCGATCGGCTCGCCTCCGCCCACTTTGAGCACTCGATCGCCGTCACCGATGACGGGCCGATCATCCTGACCTCACGGGGAGACGACCCGCCCGGTGACTGGATCCCGGGCACGAGCCCTGTGAGCTGACCCGCCCCCCGGGGCTCGATCCCGACGATCGTGTCCCTGTACCCTGACAATCCATCGCGCCGCGCCTCCCGGGGAGTCCCCCCCTGGAGCCTGAGCCCGGTCGCGACCCGCTTCAGACCCTCTGGAGATGATGAATGAACGGTCTATCGAGAAGCCTCCTCTCTCTCTCGCTCGTCGCCGCCCTCGCCGCCGCGCTCTCGGCCTGTGCTGAGGAAGAGAAACCGCGACCCAACGGTGAGCTCTGTGGAGCCCCGAGCCAGTGCGTCTCGAACCTGTGCCACTCCTCGACCTGCCTCGATCCGGCCGCCGACGATGACGGCGATGGCCTGATCAACGAGGTCGAGTTCGCCCTGGGCACCAACGCCACGATCCCGGACTCCGATGGCGACGGCATCCCGGACTACACCGAGGTGGTCGACCCCAGCGCCGCGGCCGATCAAGACGGCGACGGCACGATCGACGCCTTGGAGAGCGCCCATATCGATACGGATTGCAACGGCCTGCCCGATCAGTACGACCCGGGCGGAATCGAGCCCGATCCCCTGAAACCGCCGGAGACCCTCTGCTCGGACGACATCGTCGCTAAGTTTCCTGACCTGGCGGGTTTGTGCTGCCCCGATGCGGACGAAGACGGCGTCGAGGACCTCATGGACTGCGACCCGAACGACGAGTTCGTCAAGGTCGATACGGACTGCCTGACAGGCACTTACTTGCAGGACAAGTGCAACAACTACGCGTGTCAGAAGGGATTCAAGTGCGTCCCAACTTCCAAGTGTCCGGCCGGCGATGAGCCCTGCTCGACCAACACATGTGATGAGGACACGGGTGAGTGCACGTTTGTACCAGCCGATCAGAACTGCGATGACGGAAATGAGTGCACCGTAGATACCTGCGTGAACGACCAGGAGTGCTTACACCTGGAGGTGATCTGTACTGATGGGGAGCCCTGCACTGAGGACTACTGCAATCCAAAGGAGGGTTGTTTGTATGACCCGATCGAGGATGGCACCCTCGATTGTATTGACCAAACGAAGCAGGACCAAGATGGCGATGGTGTGCTGGATGCGGAAGACAACTGCCCCCTGAAGCCGAACACGGATCAACTCAACACCGATAGCGATTCCCAGGGCGACGTCTGTGACGATGACGATGACAACGACTCC
>CALCNF010000051.1 GCA_937897815.1 uncultured Pseudomonadota bacterium
CGCTGGCATGGCCACGACTCCGATCGTCTTCAGGTGGCCGTGATCCCGCGGTTTGCCCTCTCATGCACGCCGCGGATGATGCGCGCCGCAGGAGGTCTCGCGGATCGTTACGGGCTCAGGGTGAGCACGCACCTGTCGGAGAACCTCGAGGAGTGCCGGCAGGTCCGGGAGCGCTTCGACGGGGCCAGCTATGTCCAGGTCTACGAGGAGCTGGGTCTGGTGCGACCCGGCTCGATCTTCGCCCATGGGATTCATCTGAGTCCCGACGAGCTGGATCGCCTCGCCACCGCTGGCGCCGCGATCGCCCACTGTCCGGACTCCAACGCTTTTCTCGGATCGGGCGGGATGCCTCTGGACGCTCTTCGCGCTCACGGCGTCCCTATCGCCGTGGGGACGGACGTGGCCGCCGGGCGCAGCTTTCGTGTCACCCACACCCTCTCGGCCGCCTATGACAACGCTAGGCGGCAGGGGGCGGAGCTCTCCCCTGCGGAGCTCTTCTGGTGGGGTACGCGTGGTGGCGCGGAGGTCCTTGGAGTTCCCAACATCGGGCTCCTGGCGCCGGGCGGAGAGGCCGACATGGTTCTCCACGATATTCCCGAGGAGGACGACACGGCGGAGCGCGCCCTGGGGAGCCTCCTGTTTCGACTCGACGGACCGCCCGCCATGAGGACCTGGGTGCGAGGACGTGAGGTTCATCGGAGCGCCTAGGGTGTTTGTCGCGGCCAGGTGGTAGAATCCCAGACCGTGACATCCATCTTCCAACAGCTCGCCCAGATGCAGGCCTCCGGAGAGCCAGGCGTCCTCGTCGTCGTCACGGCCGTGGACGGCCACGCCCCTCAGGTCGTCGGGGCGAAGATGATCGTCCGCGCTGACCGCTCCATCGTGGGCACCATCGGCGGCGGTCGAGTGGAGCACGTCGTCCAGGATCGCGCCCTGGAGGTACTCAAAGAGGGCCGCGCCGAGCGCGCCTCGTTTCAACTCAAGGCCGAGCTGGGCATGTGCTGCGGCGGGCGGATGGAGGTCTACATGGAGCCTGTCGTCGCGACCGAGCGGCTGTTTCTCTTTGGAGCTGGCCACGTGGCGGAGCCCACATGCGCCTTCGCCACGGCCTGTGGTTTTGAGGTGACGGTGATCGACGAGCGCCCCGATTTCAACACCGCCGAGCGGTTCCCAGGGGCCGTTCGCCACCATGTGGCGCCTCACGGTGACGTCTTCTCGTCGCTCGAGCTCGGCTCGAGGGACTACGTGGTGATCACGACCCACAACCACGATCACGATCGAGACATTCTCGCGAGGTGTCTCAAGACCGACGCTCGCTACATCGGGATGATCGGGAGCACGCAGAAGGTGAAGAAGACCTTCTCCCAGCTGCGCCTGGAGGGGTTCTCTGATGGGGACCTGGAGCGATCACGGACCCCCATCGGTCTGGACATCTTCGCTGAGACGCCAGCGGAGATCGCCGTCGCTATCGTCGGGGAGCTCATTCGGGAGCGGCGAGAGGGGGCCTCGCAGAAGAAGACTCGAGGAGCGGCGGTCGGGAGCATGAACGAGGCGGATTGTCCGTGAACTGGACGTCGGGCGCGCGCGAGGAGATCCTCAAGAAGAACGGGGCGTCGCGAGCGACGCCGGGGGGGCAGGATGGCTGAGATTCGCTTCTGGATGAACGACACGTTGGTTGAGGTGGGGGACGTCCCGCCGACCACGACGCTCCTGAACTATCTCCGGGACTCCGCGCTGCTCACCGGCACGAAAGAGGGCTGCGCCGAAGGCGACTGCGGAGCCTGCACCGTGGCCATCCTCGATGAGGCGGCCCTCGATGGCCCGTCCTGGCGGTCGGTGAACTCGTGTCTGGTGCTCTTGCCCATGATCCACGGCAGACGCCTGGTGACCGTAGAGGGGCTTCAGAGCCACGAGGGCTACCATCCGGTTCAGGAGGCGATGACCCAGGCCCTGGGCTCTCAGTGCGGGTACTGCACGCCTGGCTTCGTCATGGCCATGTTCGAGGCCTGCTATCGAGAGGATCTGGACGCTCCATGGAAGCTCGATGATCAGATCTGCGGCAACCTCTGCCGGTGCACAGGCTATCGCCCGATCCGCGACGCGACGCGCTCCATCGCTGGTCTTCGGCCACAGGACGCCTTTCTCTCGGCCGAGCAGGAGGCTTCCGAGCTGGAGACGGGTCTGGAGTTCGCCCACGGGCCCGCTCACTACGCGAGCCCCACCTCGTTGTCCGAGCTCTGGGAACATCTAGACGCTCATCCGGGAGCCCGCCTCGTGTGCGGAGCGACTGACCTGGGTCTGGACGTGACCAAGCGGCACGCCACCTACGAGAGCCTCATCTTCCTGGGCTCCATTCCGGAGCTCCGCGAGATTCGAGAGATTGAGGGCGGCTGGTCCTTTGGTGCGACCGTGGCGCTGAGCGACCTCGAGAGCTTCGCCGAGTCGCGGCTCCCCATGATGGCTCGGATGCTTCGCTTCTTCGGTTCGCGGCAGATCAAGAACCGCGCGACTCTGGGCGGGAACATCTGCAACGCGTCACCCATCGGCGACACTCCGCCGGTGCTCCTGGCCCTCGACGCGACGGTGATCGCTCATGGTCGCCGCGGCGAGCGTCGGATCCCTATCGACGACTTCTTCGTCGCCTATCGCGAGACGGCGCTGGAGCCCGGAGAGATCGTGAGTCGGGTCGAGGTGCTGCGTCCCGCGGCGGGCGCGAAGCAGGCCGCCTACAAGGTCTCCAAGCGCCGAGAGCTCGACATCAGCGCCGTGTGCGCGGCGGTCGTTGTCGAGGTGAACGCCGGGGACGAGATCACCGCCGCCCGGGTCGCCTTTGGGGGTATGGCGGCGACCCCGAGCCGAGCGCGAGAGGTGGAGGCGGCCCTGGTGGGGCAGCCCTTCTCCAGCGCCACCTTTGAGGCGGCGAGCCTGGCCGTCGAGCGGGACTTCTCGCCCATTGACGACCATCGAGGGAGCGCCTGGTATCGAGCCACGGTAGCCAGGAACCTCGTCGCAGCGTTCTATCTGGAGACCCGAGACGACGACGCGCCTCAGCTACCCGACCGTCCGACCCACACGTGCGTGCTGGAGGTGTCTCCATGAGCCGCACCAGCCCGCTCCACCGAGACGCGCTCCACGAGAGCGGCTACCTCCACGCCTCCGGCGCGGCGCGCTACGTCGATGATCTTCCAGCCCCGGCGGGGATGTTGGTCGCAGGTCAGGTGACCTCTCCGGTCGCGCACGGTCGGATCCTGCGCCGGGACGCGAGCGCCGCCCTTCAGGTTCCGGGTGTCGTCGACGTGCTCTTTCACGAAGACGTGCCAGGCGACAACCTCATCGGGGCCATCGTCCATGACGAACCCCTCCTCGCTGAGGAGACCGTAAACTTCGTCGGTCAGGTGGTCGCCCTCGTCCTCGGAGAGTCCTATGAGGCGGTTCGGGCTGGCGTCGCCGCCGTCGAGCTGGAGATCGAGGAGCTCCCGCCCGTCCTGACCATGGACGAGGCGATCGCGCGCGAGCAGTTTCACACGGCGCCCCACGCCATCCGTCGCGGGGACACGGCCGCGGCCCTCGAGGCCGCGACGCTCGTGATGACCGGAAAGATGTCCAACGGCGCTCAGGACCACTTCTATCTGGAGACCCACGCCACGCTCGCCCTTCCCCTTGAAGACGGGAATATCCACCTCTACTGCTCCACTCAACACCCCTCGGAGGTGCAAAAGCTGGTCAGCCTGGTCCTGGACATCGGAGCTCATAAGGTGGTGTGCGAGGTCCCGCGAATGGGCGGCGCCTTCGGAGGCAAGGAGAGCCAGGCCTCGAACTACGCTTGCATGGCCGCCCTGGGCGCCCGCACGACGGGTCGACCGGTGAAGGTCTGGCTCAATCGCGACGAGGACATGATCCAGACGGGGAAGCGTCATCCGTTCCTCTCTCACTATGAGGCGGGCTTTGACGACCAGGGAGTGCTCACGGCGCTCCGCGTGCGCATCTACGGCGACGCGGGCTGGTCTCAGGACCTCTCCCAGCCCATCGTCGATCGGGCGCTCTTTCACCTCGACAACGCCTACTTCCTGGAGCACGTGGACTTCGAGGGTCGCATCTGCAGAACGAACCTCCCGTCGAACACGGCCTTTCGAGGCTTTGGCGGGCCCCAGGGCATGCTGGTGGTCGAGGACGCGCTCTCCCGCTACGCCGAGCGAACGGGACGGGATCCCGCTGAGGTGCGGCGCCTGAATTACTACGGCTCTGAGCCGCGAAACCGAGCGCCCTACGGCCAGGAGATCACCGAATGTCGATTGGAGACCATCCACACGCAGCTGATGGAGAGCTCGGATTACGCAGCCCGTCGCGACCAGCTGGAGCGTGACAACGCCCAGCGGACCCACACCAAGCGCGGGATCGCCTATCAGCCTGTGAAGTTCGGGATCTCCTTTACCAAGTCCATCCTCAACCAGGCCGGGGCGCTGGTGCTCGTGTACACGGACGGAACCGTTCAGCTCAACCACGGCGGGACCGAGATGGGTCAGGGGCTGCACACCAAGATGATCGCCATCTGCGCCCACGAGCTGGGCGTCACTCCGGAGGCGGTGCGCGTGATGCACACGGCGACCGACAAGGTGCCAAACACCTCGGCGACCGCCGCCTCGAGCGGCTCGGACCTGAACGGCCAGGCCGTCGCGGCCGCCTGCCGCGAGATTCGGTCTCGGATGACGCCCGTCGCCGCCGACCTCTTGAGCGCAGACGAGGCATCGCTGGAGTTCTGCGGCGGCGAGGTTCGCTCCGGAAGCGCCGAGCCCCTGAGCTTCGCCAAGCTGGCCACGGAGTGCTGGATTCGACAGATCTCGCTCTCGGCTACGGGCTATTACAGCACGCCCGGGATCGCCTACGACCCAGAGGTCGGCCAGGGTCGCCCCTTCTACTATTTCGCCTACGGGGCGGCCGTGGTGGAGGTGGAGGTCTCTGGAATCACCGGCGAGCACCGCGTCCTTCGCGCCGACATCCTGCACGACGCCGGGGCCTCGCTCGTGCCCTCCATCGATATCGGCCAGGTCGAGGGCGCGTTCGCCCAGGGCTATGGCTGGTTGACCA
>CALCNF010000052.1 GCA_937897815.1 uncultured Pseudomonadota bacterium
GATCTCCATGGCCGTCATCGCAGTTCACGGCATCCTGTCCGGCACGGCGACCACCGATTTCGGCGGCACCAAGAACGCGGGTATCGTCGTCGGTATCGTCGACGGAATCGTCTACCTGGGTACCGGGCTGCAGAGCATCGTCATCGGCGCCCTGGTGCCCACAGGTGAGGCAGCTACACAAGCTGCCAACTGGTGGATGTGGCCGGCGTTCCTATTCCCGTTCGCGGTGCTTGGCTTCTACTTTACGCTGAAGATCTGGAACGCGATTCCAGACGGCGCCAAAGCGAGCCCACAGCCTGGCCAGGACGACGCGGAAGCGAGCGCATCAACCTAGCCCGCGGTCACGAGAAGCCAGCCGCTCAACGGGGCCTCCGAATATGCTATCCTCCTGGCCACACCGTGGGGGGTGGCTGAGGGAGCGAACTGCGCTCCGTCGGCTCGGCACGCACACTCAATTGCCCTGTGCATGGCCGCCGTGCCCCTTCGTCTCGACCCGGAGTTTGCGAATGTTGCGAATCGGCCTCCTGCTCCTTCTTGCACTCCTATGGGCCTGCGAGGACGCAAACGTAGTCACCACCGAGTCGGATCTGGGCATCGCGCCTGGCTCCCAGGACGCGCTCTCAAGTGACTCCGAGTTCAATGTGGACGTCCAGCCGGAGGCGGCGCCCCTGGACGTATCTCCAGACACCGCACCCGCGACGCCTGGCTGCGAGCCCGGCCAGGGGTGCTTCGGGGAGCCCTGTTCTTCAGGCGAGGATTGCAACTCGCTGATCTGCACCATGCACATGGGGGACAAGGTCTGCTCAAAGACCTGCGAGAGTGAGTGCCCGGACGGATGGGATTGCACCCTCGTCTCCAGCGGTGGTGACGGGGAGTATGTGTGCACCTCTGCTTTCAGCCATCTATGCATGCCGTGCGAGACCGCCGAGGGGTGCGCGGGCGATGGACCCAACGCCTGTGTGGTCTACGCTCAGGATGAAGGCGTGACGAGCTTCTGTGGAGGGGCCTGCGATCTAGACACACCTTGTCCATCTGGCTACGCATGTCAGGAGGTCCTGACCGCCGGCGGCGGTATGAGTTACCAGTGCGTCAACACCGCCGGCTCGTGCCCATGCTCAAGCCTTGCCGTCGCTTCCTCGCTCGCGACCCGCTGCGAGATCACGAATCAGCACGGCACGTGCGTAGGAACCCGCACCTGTGGGGAAACGGGCCTCAGCGAGTGCTCGGTCGAAGCACCTGCCCCTGAGGTCTGCAACGGTGTCGACGATGACTGCAACGGCCTTACAGATGAGCTGGACTGTGATGACGACAATGCCTGCACAGCGGACACGTGCGAGGGGATATCCGGGTGCCTTTACGAGCCTCTGAGCGGTGACGAGTGTCTCGACGGCGACCCCTGCACAGTGGCCGACCACTGTGAAGAAGGCATCTGCGTGGGCCAGGCCCTGAATTGTGATGATGAGAACCCGTGCACTGTGGACAGCTGTGACGGCGTGGGTGGCTGTGTCCACGAGCCCGCATCCCAGCTCTGTGACGATGAGGACCCGTGCACCCTGGGAGACGTGTGTCAGGAGGGAGCCTGTGTCGGAAGCGCCATTCTGACCTGTGACGACGACAACCCCTGCACCGCCGACAGCTGCAGCGACTCCGGGTGCGTCTATGAGCCCATCGAGGCCCCATGCGATGATGCAAACGCCTGCACGGCTGAAGACGCCTGCTCGGCTGGCGCCTGCGTGGGAATCCCGGTCGCGTGTGACGATGAGAACCTCTGCACGACCGACCTCTGCGACGAGGCGTCTGGATGCGTGAACACCCCGAACACCCAGCCGTGCACGGACGGCTCCGTGTGCACGGTAGGCGACATGTGCTCTGAAGGGAGCTGCCAGGAAGGCCCGACGGCTCTTGTGTGCGACGACGGGAACCCTTGCACCGACGACAGTTGCGGCCCCTCGGGATGTGTATTCACGCCCAACACACTGGCCTGCGACGATGGCAACGCGTGTACGACCGGAGACGTCTGTGGCTCAGGCGTTTGCAGCGGCGCGGCCCTGGCCTGTGACGACGAGAACCTTTGCACCACGGACGGCTGCGACCTCAACTCAGGCTGTGTCTTCTTGAATAACTCGGCGCCATGCGACGACGGAGACACATGCACCCTGGGAGACGTTTGCGGAGATGGCGCCTGCCAAGCTGGAGCCAGCGCCCTGCCTTGTGACGACGGGAACGCATGCACCGACGACGCATGTGACGCGCAGCTCGGCTGCGTGTTCCTCCCCAACGACGCGCCCTGCGACGACGGGAACGCGTGCAC
>CALCNF010000053.1 GCA_937897815.1 uncultured Pseudomonadota bacterium
ACGGTCCACCTCCTTCCACTGAGCTCGAGAACACTGCTCCTGAGAACGTCTCAAGCGCGCTGTTTCATTCACCAGAGCGTCGCCCGGGTGTTCTCAAGTATCACGCCTGAGCGGCGCTCTTGGCTTAGCGCGGTGCCTCGTGCGCGGCTCTCAGGTCGGCTCGTCGAGGCGCCCGTCTGCGTGCCGCGCGAATCGACGCGGCTCGGCGCCGTGGACGGGGTCACGCCGCGGCCAGGGCCATCCGCCAAAGCGAGTCGCTTGGTAGTCCCTGATGGCCTGGTTGATCTCCGCACGGCTGTTCATGACGAAGGGCCCGTGCGAGACGACCGGCTCCTGGAGCGGCCGGCCTTGTAGGAGGAGCGCCTCCCCTGGCGCGTCACCATTATGGAAGCGAAGAGGCAGGTCGGCTGTGACGTCGAGCCGGTGGCCCTTGCTTACGGTGCGCTCTCCAATCGACAAGCTGGCGCCATCGTAGAAGTAGAGAGAGCGGTCCGTTCCAGGGCGAGCCGCTGGTAGCGTCACCTCTGCGCCCGCGTCCATCTTGAGCGTCCAGATCGCGATGTCGCTCTGGGCATCCGACGCGTACGAGCCGGGAGGCGGTGCTTGCGGTGCGTGGCCCTGCAGCGCACCCGCTATGACCGTGACGAGCGTCGCTCGTCCGTCCTTGTCAGTGAGTCGTGCCCTGGGGATCTTCTCATCCCAGAACATCGTGAAGTGTGGGTCTACAAACTTCTTGGCGGCCGGGAGGTTCAGCCAGAGTTGAAAGAGCTCGGCCGGGTTTTCACGGTCCTGGTGGAGGAGCGGGAACATCTCGGAGTGCTGAATTCCAGCGCCGGCTGTAAGCCACTGCACGTCACCATTGCCATATCGTGCGGACGCTCCGAGCGAATCTGCGTGGTCGAGGAGGCCCTGCCGCGCGAGCGTCACCGTCTCAAAGCCGCGATGAGGGTGGCTGGGGAAGCCGGGCACCACATCTCCGTGATACATGCGCCACCCGTCGATCCCCGCGAAGTCCTGCCCGATACGGCGCCCCTCGAGGGAGGACGCGGGCCCGAACTTGGTGTTGCCCCTCGGGTAGGCGTCAAAGTGGTGCACACAGAAGAGGAAGGGGTCTCGTGTGGGCCAGGGGGTCGTCCCGGACGGGAGCGCAACGACCTCGAGAAGGTCGGCTGTCGGCTCGGGCAGCTCTGGTTCTTGTGTCACCGTAGCGCTCTCTTTGGGTGTGCATCCCGTCACCGCGACGAGGCCGGCGCCCGCCACGAATTTCAGCGTCTGTCTTCGTGAGATCTTGTTCATGATCGGCAGAGACCCTCCTCGCCGCCTCGCGGCGGCGCTGAGTGAGGTTAGGCACCGTGATGTAAGAGACTACAGGATCGACATGAGTCCTGTGATTCCACTCATCTAGAATACGGCAATTCGGACGCCGTCGGAGAGCAGTGATCCCGCACCCTGGGGTTGCGCTGGAACTCCTCGCGATTGGAGTGTACCTCCTATCGTTGAATTTCATGCGCGCCATTCACATTGTCAGGAGCGAAAAATGGCATCGAATTTCAGCGAGTGGGTTTCTCAGTCACAAGAGGGCATCGAGATGCTCTCACCCCAGGCGGCTCAGGCGGCGCTTGAGGCCGATCCCAACACGATGGTGCTCGACGTGCGTGACGCGTCCGACCTGTCGCTAACCGGTACGATCGCAGACACGGTGAACGTCTCGATGGGGACGCTCTTCTTCAAGGCCGACGAGAGCATGCCGGAGCAGTTCCGCGACGCCAGCCTTGCGGACAAGGACCGCCCCATCATCACGACCTGCACCCTGGGTCTCGTGGCGTGCATCGCTGCGAAGACGCTTCAGGACTACGGTTACACGAACGTCAAGGTCCTTGAGGGTGGAAACGCCGCGTGGCGAGACGCGGGTCTCCCGCTCGACGAGGCCTAAGTCGCGCCGTCCGAACATCATGCGAGGCGGCTGATCTCCAGCCGCCTCGCATGGTTGATCCAGAGCGCGCGAGCCATGGCCTGTGGCGAGCCCGTCGTGATGGCACGCAGGCCTCCCGAACCTCGAGCGTCACTGAGCGCGTAGTGCTTAACGACGTGTTCGACGAGCGCGGGCGTGGGGTCGAGCAGCGCCACGCCAGGGAGCGCGGCCGTCAGGAGCGCAGACAGGGCTGGGTAGTGTGTGCAGGCCAGTAGGCACGAGGAAGCGGCCCGCAGAGGCGCGACGCAGCGGGCCACCGCAGCCTCCACGGTGTCCCCGCTGACCTCACCGCGCTCGACCAGCGCGCTAAGGGGTTGCCCCGAGCCGGTGAGCACCCTCCGGCCCGCCGCCGCGAGAGGTCGGCTGTAGGCGCCGTCCTCGGAGACGCGGTCGCCGGCGAGCACCCCGACAGGGTCTCCTGTGGACTCCATAGCCACCCGTAGCCCGTGTTCGATGATGCCAACGATCGGATAGTCGCACTGGATCTCCGAGAGCACGGAGCTTGCGGCGTTGCACGCCAGGATACCCAGATCGGTATCTGTCTGGCGCAGCAACCATGAGACCCGCTCGGCCAGGGGCTCGCGCGCCAGCTTTCCGTAGGGCGTGAAGCCGCTGTCCGAGAGATAGAGGAACTCTGTGCCAGGGCTCGCGGCTTGCAGGCCCAGGGCCACCGGCATCCCGCCGATACCCCAGTCGAGTATGGCTACACGCATGAGGCCCTCAAGGATAGCGCTGTGGGGCGATGAGTCCCGCTTCAAACGGACCCGAGTCGAAGGCGAGGACGCGGGCGTTCGCCCCCATGTTGAGGACCTCCACGCGGCGCCCTGGAAATCGGCTCTCCAGGTACCAGACGACCTCATGTTCGGCGCGGATGGGGTTGTAGTGCAGCATGGTCTCCCAGCGCGAGTCCTGGACCAGTCGGCTCAGCGCTTCCGCGTACCCGGGCTGGAGCCGCCGCTGCACAAGACCTCGTAAGGAGTCAGCGAGAATCCTCGGAGCTTCTGAGAGGCGTGTCCCTGCGGTCACCATGTCGACCACCAGAAAACGTCCGCCTGGGCGAAGCACGCGGCGGAGCTCCGCCATGATGGGGTCCCAGTCGAGGTATCGAAAGGACAGAAGCGAGACCGCGAGGTCGATGGAGTTGTCTTCGAGGGGGAGGCGAGGGGAGTCGACGGCGTGGAAGGTGAAGCGATCCTCGCCACAACGTGACCGGGCTTTGTCCAGCATGGCGGGCGACGCATCCACGCCGATGCCGTGCCCAATGCGTGGCCCGAGCGCGTGGAGCAGGGCGCCATTGCCGCATCCGATGTCGAGGACCGTCATCGTCCCATCGTGCGGGACCCGGGCATCGATCCAGCGCCACTCGTCGCGTCGGACTCGGATGTCGCGAAACACGTCGTCGTAGAGGTCAGCGACCTCCTGGTAGGTGGCTTCCTCACCGACGGAGTGGGGCGAGTATCGCTTCATCGGCGTCGCGGGCGGTCGGGTCAGGTACTTCCTTGCGGACGCGAGGAGGCCGTGACTCGTGCGCCCGGGGCAGGCGATCAGATAGAGGGGGTCTTGTTCTGTGCGCGTCCAGCTCTCCCACTCGAAGACGTCCGGCGAGAGAGAGAACGTGGTGTAGTCATGGTGGCCATGAGCCGCGACGCCAAAGGTCCTCGCGAAGAACGGCGCGAACCAGCGCGCCGTCCGGCATGCGTGAAAGAAAGCCTCAGCGTCAGGCGCGAAGGGGATCGTCAGCCCGCGCCACTCGTGAGGGCTGAGCTGCTCGGGTCTCGCCCGGGTACGAAACATGGGGCCGTACATTCCCGAGTGCCCGATGAAGTGCAGCTCGGATATCTCGTCTCCGCTCTCTGAGACCTCCTCAATGGCTCCCAGGAACTGGGCCTTGCTCTCGACCCTGCGCAGCTGAACCCTGGCCGCGCCCACGGACCGGGAGCGCGCGAGCGTCTCCGCGACCCGGGTCAGCTGTGGGCCGCCCGTGCGGTACTCCGTGGTGTAGGTGATGAGGCAAACGGACATCGAGACTCACGCGTTCTGGGCCCGGCGGGGGCCGAGGTCGAGGTGCAATGGGCCATGGTAGCCGATGAACCTCGCGGGCGTCCGGCAAACGCTCGTCACGTCTAGGGATATTCCAACCCATGAGCGCGGCATGCGTGCCGATAGGGCCTCGTCGACGAGGGTTAGAGCCTCATCTGGCCGCGCGTCGCGCGAGCCGGGCGTCTCTGATATCGTGAGGCCGATGCCGTGGACGAGACGAGGATTCTTGAAGGTGGGCCTGGGCGGCGGGGCGCTGCTCGCCCTCGGTGGCGTGGGCTTGTCGTTCTGGCCGAGCCGGCTTCGTGAGCCGAGCGGCCCCCTTCTGTGCCTTTCACCATTGGAGTTCTCGGTCGTGGCGGCGGCGTGTGAGGCCGTTGTGCCCGGCTATGACGGGATGCCTTGTCCCTTGGAGTTGCGGGTGCCTGAGCAGGTGGATGCCTACTTTGCGTTGCTTCACGAGGGCGACCAGGCGGACTTCAAGTCAGCGCTGGGCCTCCTGGAGAACGGCTTCGCGGGATTGCTGCTCGACGGCCGGCCGCGCCCGTTTACGGTGTGCACCGTAGAGCAGCGTCAGGAGACCCTGGAGGCCTGGCGAGGCAGCGTGATCGCGCTGAGGCGGACGGCGTTTCGCGCGCTCCACAAGGCGATCGTCGGCGTCTACTACGCACAGCCGGAGCTGTACTCCCACATGGGCTACAGCATCCCGGCCGGGCTCGCGTCGGGAGGCGCGAGATGAGCGGGGTGATCCATCACGGAAGGGACCTCTCGGAGGACCAGGACCTCACGTGTGATGTCTGCATCATTGGCTCCGGTGCGGGTGGCGCGGTGCTGGCCGCCGGTCTCGCGAAACAGGGCCTCGATGTGGTCGTGCTCGAGGAGGGCGGCTGGTTCACGAAGAAGGATTTCAACCTGGAGGAGGCCTCGGCCTATCCCATGCTCTATCAGGACAGGGCCGGGCGAGCGACGGCAGACCAGGCCATCACGGTGCTCCAGGGCCGGAGCGTCGGTGGCAGCACCACGGTGAATTGGACCACGTGCTTTCGGACGCCCGACAAGGTCTTGCGCCACTGGGCCGCCGAGCACGGCGTTGAGGGTCTCAACTCCGAGCTGTTGGCGCCCCACTTCGATTCCGTGGAGCGTCGCCTGAATATTGAGCCGTGGTCGGAGCGCATCGCCAACGCGAACAATCGCGTGCTCTATGACGGATGCAAGAGCCTGGGCTGGGAGGCCCAGGCTACGCGTCGCAACGTAAAGGAGTGCGGCAACACGGGCTACTGTGGGCTCGGGTGTCCCATCGACGCCAAGCAGGCCATGGGGATCACCTATGTGCAGGACGCGGTCGCTGACGGCGCCCGCGTGTTCTCCGATGTGCGAGCCGACCGCGTGGTCGTCCGAGAGGGCCGGGTCGAGGAGGTGCAGGCGCGCGTCCTGAACCGCGAGAACAGCCGCCCCACGGGTGTGGCTGTGCGGGTGCGCGCCAAGGCCGTCGTGTCGAGCGCTGGGGCCATCAACGGGCCAGCGCTCCTTCTGCGCTCGGACTTGAACGCGAATGGACGGGTGGGGCTGCGCACGTTCCTGCATCCGGTGGTCGCGCTTCCCGCCTACTATGAGGACCCCATCGAGGGCTTCTACGGCGCCCCCCAGTCCATCAGCTCCCACGAGTTTGTCGAGCGAGCGGCCGGCCAGATGGGCTTCTTTATGGAGGCGGCTCCGCTCCAGCCTGTTCTAGCCGTAGGTGGCTCCACGCTCGTGGGTCCCGCGCAGCATGAGATGATGCGAAACCTGCCGTATATGGGCGTGCTGATCGCGCTCGGCGTAGATGGCTTCCTGCCGGGTGATGAGGGAGGGGTCGTGAGTCTGCGAAGCGACGGTCGCGTTCGCCTGGACTACTCGGTGAGCGAGGATCTGGCGGAGTGCTTCAGGTCGGCTCATCTCGCCATGGCGCGGATCGAGCTGGCGGCGGGCGCAAAGCTCGTGCAGAGCACCCACAACCAACCCGTGAAGCTTCGTAAGGAAGCGGACCTCGAGACTCTGGGGCTCGCGCCGTACGGTGCGCTGGAGCACCCCATTTTCACGGCGCATCAGATGGGTGGCTGCGCCATGGGCTCCGACCCGTCGACCAGCGTCGTGGACCCGGCGTTCCGCCACCACGACATCGGCAACCTGTTCATCGTCGACGGTTCCGTGCTTCCCACCTCGCTGGGCGTGAACCCGAGCGAGACGATCTATGCCCTCGCGAGCCACGCATCCGGTTTGATCGCCAAGGAGCTCGCGCGCTGAACCTCAGGCGGCTCTCCACTCGATGGTGTACTCCATCGAGTGACCGATGCGCTCAGAGAAGCGCTGAACGGATTTGGCCGCCATCTTCTCGCTGAGGCCTGTCGGGAGCAGATCGACGAGCTTGGCCCCGAGGGTCCTGGGCTCTCCCACGACCGGAGCGCCGGGCTTGGCAGGTTGGTACCCGATGGTCGCCTCCATGCGGCCCGTCTCCCGCAGGAAGCGCTCCAGGTCCCGAAAGATGATGAACGAGGTGTCGTTCTGGTGGGCTGCCCAGTTGGAGACGGGGATGAAGTCCACGAGGTGGATCAGCTGGTAGTTCAGCTGGACCCAGAAGTCTTGGGCGCTGAGCGTGATCTCGGCGTTGTCGATCACCCGCCGCAGGGTCAGGCTCTCGAGCTCCTCAAGGCGGTGCCTGTTCGCCCAGAGCTCGGGACGGAGGCTCGGCCCATAGAGGAGACGCAAGACCGAGGGGAAGGCCTCAACGTGACGCCAGTCGAAGGGCTCCAGGAGACCCTGAAGCGCAGGGATCTTGGACGCCTCCATGGCGAAGGTGTTGGTCCCCGTGCCCAGGATCGAGTGGAGCAGCATCACCAGCGGCGAGCGCTCGGGCATGTGAAGGTGGGTGTACTCGTAGCAGAAGTAGAGGTGGTCCAGGAACGACCCGTCGGCGTGCTCGACGTCGAAGTCGCACTCCTCGCTGAGGAAGCGAAGGAGCTCGGGGTCCACGGGCGGAAGAGGGCGCGTCTCCACGGCGGACGCGTAGGCGCCCTCCAGAGCGGTTTGCCGGGCGTCGGGCCAGATGTGCTCCTTCGCGATGCGCGTCTTGATCACGTAGCGGGGCAGGGCGCCCTCGAGCGTATTGAAGATGGTGTGCTGGAGATCGAAGTTCTCCAGCGCCCGGACCTCCACCGTGCCCGCATGGTCCTGGATGCTCCCCGTGGCGATGGCCGACTTCCGCTGAAGGTTGTGGATCGGCACCTCAGACGCGCTCTGGCTCATAGGACCTCCTTAGGGGTTCCGAGCGATCGCTCGGTAGTGTAGCGCATCCGTAGAATGTGACGCCAGACCAGGAGTTGAGCCTCAAGCAAGCCGACCCACGAAGAGGTCAGGCTCAATAGGGCTCCCAGATGCCAACACCGCAGTAGTTGTTGCCCTCATTCCATTGCTGATTGATGGAGGTGCAGTGACAGCAACAGAGGTTGCCATAGACGCTGGGACCGCCATGCTGACAGGAGCCGTCGCCTGAGCACTCGGATGTCACGGTCCAGTTCAGGCTGCTCCCGCCGGACGTGGAGACCGATCTCCCCTCAGGGTCGCTCGTCGGATAAAACGAACCATTCTGGTCGTCGTAGGAACCGCTACAGGTGTAGCTCTGCCAGGCGCAGTTCGCGCCAGTGGCTTGCTCGCAGGCGCTCTGGGCCTGGCAATAATAGTCGCCTGAGGCGCAGGACTTGATGCCGTAGACGGGGGTGTTGTACCAGGTGCCAATCCTCCAGTCGGCATTGTCGGTGCAGCTGTTCGAGCATCCGTTGCCATTATCGTCATCGCCGTCGTCACACTCCTCTCCTGCCTCCTCGATGCCGTTGCCGCAGCAGGGCTCTATCGCCTCGGGCACACAGCCGGTGGCCGAATCGCAGATGTCACTCGTGCAGTCGTC
>CALCNF010000054.1 GCA_937897815.1 uncultured Pseudomonadota bacterium
CGGCGGGCGCTCACCGACGCGTATCGCGAGAGGCTCCGGCAGATCCTCGAAGCCCTCCGCCGCGCCGGCGATCTCCTCCAGCGCCATCAAGCGCGCGCGCTCCTCCCGACGGGCCTGATCAAACTCGCGGCTCTCATACACCCTCTGAAGCGCTCGGCGGACCGCCTGCGCCATGGCCGACAGGCTCAGCGGACGACCATAGGCGAGCTCACCCGCCTGGAAGTCCACGCGACCTACGAGGCCGTCAATGGCCTTGCGCCGTCGCTGAGCCGAGCTGAGGCCTTCCTCCGGGATGTCGGGCGGCGCCGCCCCGGGGCCCTGCCCTTTTCGGGGCGCTCTGGCCGGCAGATGCTCCCGAGCGTAGATGTCGAGGGACTGCAGCACATAGGTGTCAGCGCGGAGATCGGGGTGACGCGCCAGGCTCGCGAGGGCGCCATAGCTTCGACCATCCGCGTACCGCGCGAGTTCATTTAAGAGGAGATACGGCGACGTGCGCCCAGCCGGCCGATCACCAGCGTAGCGTGTCGCGACCCCTCGGCTCGCGAGCTCATCTTCGATGTGAGGCGCCAGCGCGGGATTGGCGAGGGCGAGGCTGATCTCGGAGACATCGAAGGCTCCGCCGAGGGCGCCGATGGCGTGCGCTACGGCGCGGGCCTGGTCGACAGGAGCCTCCACCACAGAGATGGCCTCGTCGGGGATGTCCAAGCGTCTCTGAAGCCAATACGAGACGTTCAGGTTGCCCAGGTCATCGAAGCCGTCCTCGAGCCCCTGCGGAGCTCGGACCAACACGTGCACAGGCCTCTCGGCTCGCGATGCGTCCCTGAGCAGGTTGGCGATGGCGGGAAAGAGATCCGAGACACCAGCGAGCACGATACGGCCGAGGTCGGGCCAACTCTCGGCCTCTCGAAGGGCCATCACCCAGTCCCGGCGTTCCATCGAGGCGAGGATCTCTTCGTAGCCATCAAAGACGACCTTGAGCGTGGCCCAGCGCTGCCGCTCGGTCCCGACAGAGAGGCAGCGTTGGGCTTCGTCCGGCCATCGTGAAGCGTCGACGCCGAGCCCGGCGCCAGCGACCTCATCTCGGATGCGTACCAGCCGAGCGCCGAGCGCGGACCAGGCCTCAGCGCCATCCTCTTCGGGAGGGTGACGGACCAGGTTTCGCAGCTCGGCCGGGTCGCGCTCATGGAGCTCGCGTAGGGCGCAGGTCATCACCAGCTCGGCCTCGAGCCGGCTGATGCGGGCGCCGTCTATCCCGAGGAGCAGGTCGAGGAGAGCCCGGGGCGTGAGCACGCGCGGTGGAATGAGGAGCCCACCCCGCTCCTCGGCGCGCTCCAGGAGGACCTCTCGGAGTCGTCGGCCCGCCGCACGTGATGGCGTCACCACGGTGAAACCGCTCACGTCGAGCGCGGCTCCTAGAGCGCTGTCTCCCGCTCGCTCAACAAGCCAGCCTGCGACGCTGTGTAGAAAGGGCCGTTCCCATCCCAGGAACGATTGCTCCACTCCCACGTTCTTCTCCCCATGTGACCGACGTGCGCTGATGATGACTCCTTACGAGACCCCGTACAAGGCATGGATCATCGAAGGTGTGAGCGACAACTGCTGTCGCGTCCGAGCCCCGGGCTGCTGGGGCCAGCGAGCACTCGCCGCTTGAGCCACTTGATGCTCATCAACTTCGCTTTTCTGTATAGTGCGTCCACACCTAACTCGCTGCGCTCGATGAGGAACAATGGGAAGTCGCTCTCATGGTCAACGTACCCCCCTGCCCCAAACCCGGGTGCCAGGGGTGCAACAGCTACGCGCCGCCCCCAAGGGAGCGAAGTCGACCGGCCAAACGGACCTCCTCAAGGCAGGCGGAGTGGAGCGTCGGTATCGACAGGGCGATCAGCTCTTCGCCCAGGGCGAGGAGTGCACTGGGCTCTATTTCATCGAGAGCGGAACGGTAGCCGTCCAGATCCGCACCACGCGCGGAAGCGACGTCTTGATTCGTCTGGCTGAAGCCGGTGAGGTGGTCGGAAGCAGGGCCCTGATCGAAGGGCATGAGTCGGCGCACCTCAAGACCGCCGTGGCGCTGAATGATGTTCGCGCGACCTTCGTCTCTAAGGCGAGCGCGCTGGATGTCCTCGAGATTCGCCCGGGAGTGATCCTCTCCCTGCTTCGCCGCATCGCGCGCGAGGCCAGCGAGGCCGAGGTGATGCGCGCCGTGTCCATGGACCTGAGCGCTCGGGCCCGCCTGGCGCGTATGCTCATCTCTCTTCGGAACCACCACGGCTGGGTCAACGAGGACGGCGATCTCATGATCAAGCTTCCCGTCTCACGAAAGGATCTCGCGTCCGCGATCGGGACCCGTCCAGAGACCATCTCCCGGCTGATCGAGACCTTCGAGGCGGACAACATCGCCTACTTCACCGGCCGCGAGGTTCGGGTACCGGACCTCGATGACCTCCTCGATGAGATCGAGGTGCTCTAGGAGCCGGGCTCCTTGACCTCCCCCGGCAGACACCAGGGGTTTGTCTCCGGGTAGCCCTCGTCGCTCCACGTGGCGTCGACCCGGGTGATGTGGCTCTCCAGGATCTCACGCCCGATGCGCCGCACCCACTCGTCCTCCCGCTGCGCTGCCTGAAGGAGCTCCCGGTCGCTTGCGGTTACGACGGGGCTTCCACCTTCGAGCTCCGCCAAGCGCTCCATGTCGGTGAGCGGCTGCATCTGGAAACAGAGCACGAAGAAGAGCATCGCGGTCACCACTGCGATTACCCCGCGAACGAGAGTCGCCTGCAGACTGCCGGTGGCGCCGACGGCGCGGGCGCAGGTGGCCGCTCCCGCGATGCAGAACATCGATATCCCCACCGGGATCCAGTGACCCCGTGAGGCGCCTGGAGGACCGCCATCCATCGGTGAACCGATGGGCGGGATATGGACGTCCAACAGGAAGAACTTCACGTTCAACTGCCAGAGCGGAGCGTCAAGGTCGAGCGGGTGGTAAGGGAAGGTCCACGCCGTCGCCAGCGCGAAGAAGGCCGCTATCAAGATACCGCCATCGATGGCGCCCCGTGTGAGCACAGCCAGAAGCTTCTCGTTCTGGGCGAGGCGCTCGACCGAGAACGCCAGGCCGAGGGCGAGCCAGGGATACGCAGGCAGCATGTGACGCGCGAAGGCCGCGTCATCCTTGAACTCGGCCTGCCAGAAGGACGTAAAGACCAGGCAGCCCACCAGCACCACCAGGCCGGTCGTCGCGATCCATCGGCGGGAACGATCCCGAACGCCGAGACCGAGCCCCACCATCCCCGCGATCGTCCACGGAGCGTGCACCCACATTCCGTGTTTGGTGTCCGCAAAGAGAGCTCGTAGGAGCATCTCGAGAGGCGTGTCTGGGCTCGTTCTGGAGCGATGCTGTTCGTGGTCCATGAAGTCGTAGCCCGTCGCGAACGGCGAGCCCCACATCACCTCGCTGTAGACGAGCAGCCCGACCAGGGGAACCGCGACCCCGCCGAGGACCCCTTTCAGGTACGTCGATACCTCCTGCCGCTCTCGCACGCGCCGCGCCAGCTCCACGGCGCCGATGGCCGCGCCGTGCACCCAACACATGTAGTTCACGTCCCCTGCCAGCCCCAGGGCAAACCCGCCGGCGGCGATCCACACGATTGAGCTTGAGCGAATGGCGAGCGCGCCGCCCAGAAGCAGCATGGTGGACAGTCCATAATCCATAAAGAGACCGCTGTAGACGAAGAGCGGGCTCCCGGCGACGAGCGCGATGAGCGCGGTCAGCGCCGCGCTCGCCTCCACCCGCTCGAGCAACCAGCCACCGAAGCGCCAGGCGATCAGCATAAGCGGCAGCCAGACGCAGACGACGGCCAGGGCCGTCGCGGCGCGGTGCGTGGGGATGCGCTCTCCGCCACGGCCAGCGGAGAAGGCTGAGTAGACCGGGACGGCGAGCCAGCTCAGACCGGGGGCCTTCTGCAGCTCGGGACGTCCATCCTTCACGCTCAGGTCCAAGGGCGTGTAGTCCGGATGAAGCCTGCACAAGACCTCGTCGAGCGACCAGGTGTCATAGTGCACCCAGGACTGCACGGCCCACACACGCACCCCGGTGTTGGTCTCCGCGAGCGTGCTGACCCCGTGGCGATCCGGGAGCAGGGTCGCGAGGCCGAGGAGGAGCACCACGAAGAGCAGCGCTCTTGAGGCCTCCAACCTCCCCTTTGGCTTCACCTCTGACATGGGGTCAGCCTACCCTTCAGCTCCGCGCCCGAACAGGGCTCTCGCTCCGCTCGGTCGCCGCCGCGACCCACCCGTGGAACGCGTAGGCGCCATGCTCCAGGCGCGGCGCATAACGTCCGGTTTCGTAGGCGAGCGAGGCGATACCACGCTGCACGCTCTCGCAGATATGCCCGTCCTCGTCTTGAACCTGGGCGCTCGTACGCAACGTCTCCTCGATGCCCGCGGCGTCCGACAGTGCGCCTGGCTCAGCATAGTAATCAAAGATCACCCGCGTCCTGTTCACCGAGAGGGGGATGATCTGGTTGGTATCCATGTAGGGACCATAACGGTTGATGGCGAAGGTCGGGTGCAGCCAGATGTAGAGCGCCTCGTCACCCATTCGCGCCTCGGAGCCGGAGTCGCTCGTGCAGCGCTGGACGACATACCCTTCGCCGACATCGGTCCGATAGCCCTCAAGAGACAGCTGGTCCGCCAAGCCCTCGTGGAGCACGGAGACGTGGTACCCGCCGTCGAGATAGTTGTCGACGTAGACCTTCCAGTTGCAGTCCATCTCGTAGGTCTCGCGACGAAACCACTGCAGGCCCTCATAGCCGGTGCTCGCCAGCATCGCGTGCACGTCCTCCGAGATGGACGGGCGAGCGACCCGGGTGTCCTCGAGTCGGACGAGCTGAATGGCCACGAAGGGGCCGAGAGTGCTCACGGGCATGGGCACGAGCGCGTACGACGCGCGGTCGAAGTCCTGGGCAGGGCCAAGCCGCGGCGCGCTCTGCAGGCTGCCGTCGAGACCGTAGCGCCACCCGTGATAGGGGCAGGTCAAGCTGGTCGTGCAGCCCGCCCCGCTCGCGATCTCAGCGGCGTGGTGCCGGCAGACGTTGAA
>CALCNF010000055.1 GCA_937897815.1 uncultured Pseudomonadota bacterium
CAGACCCCATCGTCGTGACGGGAGAGCAGGCCCTTGACGCCGCCTATGAGGCCCAGTTGATCACGGTCGAGTGGCCTGAGGTCACCGCCGAGCTCGCGACGGGAACGGATGAGAACGAGCCTGTGGAGAACGAGTTCGTGGTGACCGGCGGCCTCTCGGTCGACGACTACCTGTTCCTGATCTCGCCGCAGCCCAAGCTCGGCCAGACCTTCAAGTCCATCACGGGCGTGACCCGCTACTCCTGGGGCCGCAACAAGCTCCTCCCCCGCGACGCCATGGACGTGATCTTCGGCGAGGCTCTCCTGTCGGACATGACGGCCGAGGCGTGGGTCCTGGTCAGCGATGGGCCCTCCGACACGACGCCCAAGATTCAGATCACCCTCGGAGGACCGGCCCCCGAGGACACCTTCATCCCCATCACCAGCTCCGATGAGAGCAAGGCGACGGCCACCGGGGGCGGCGTGACCATCCTGGAGGGCGAGACGACCACGTTCGTCGAGGTCCAGGCCATCGCGGCAGGCGACACGACGCTCACGGCCAGCCTCGGGGACGTCGAGCGCTCCGCGGTCCTGCACGTCCTGGCCGCCGACACGCAGCCGACGCTGGCGACCCTTGAGTCGGTCTCCGAGACGGTACCCGTAGGCTCGGTAGTGAGCTTCACCGCGACCCTGAGCCTCCCCGCCTTTGAGCAGGTCCCGCTGGAGCTCAGCTCTTCCGGTGTCCCGATGGATCTCCCCGAGGACGTCCATATCCCGGCGGGCGAGTGGAGCGTGACGTTCGACGTCACCGCTGGTGAGAGCGCAGGTGTGGCCTCGATCCAGGTGACCGTCGGCGACACCGAGCTGAGTCAGGACCTCGAGGTCCTCGACTTCAACCCGGTCGGAATGCTCCTCGCTGAGGTCCTCTACGACGTACCCGGACAGGACGACGGTAAAGAGTGGATCCGTCTCTACAACGGGACTGGAACTCAGGTGGATCTCTCCGGATGGTCCCTGGGTTGGGGTGGCAACTCCTACCTCACTGGCCAGGCCGCGCTCTCAGGCGTCCTCGCTCCGGGTGCATGCCTGCTCGTAGGTGGCCCGACCAGCGACGCGGATAACGGAGCGCCGTCTTATGACCTGCCCCTGAACTTTGATCCCGATATCGAGAACTCGGGTGACAAGGCGGACGGCGTGGCGCTCTTCGACGTTCCGGTCAGCGAGGTCTCTGGCAACACCGTGCCCTACGACTCGGTGGTCTACGGGAGCGCGAACACGAGCGCGCTGCTAGGCAGCGACGGCGCGCCCGCCGCTCCGCACGTCGCGGACACGTGGGGAGGTGCCTCCCTGCTCCGCACCGCGGTGGACAGCTGGGAGATCAACGAGTCGCCCACGCCCGGCCTCTGCCCGGTCATCCAGTAAGGCCGTTCCTCGAGCTCAGAGCTCCTCGACGCGCACGCCGACCTGTCCGGCGGTCGATGGGCCTGAGCTCGATGGCGCGCTCGCCCGCTCCTCCTCTGAGAGCTCGGTTCGCCTCGTCTCGTCTAGAGAGACGCGCACGACGAGCTCAGGCTCGAGGAGGAGAAGCTTGGCGATGTGCTCGCGAAACCCTCCGAGGACATCTCGATAGAGGCACCCGCGAAACTCAAGGAAGAACCGGACGGCCTCCGTGTCTGCGCCGTACCCGAGAGCCGTAGGTCGCATGCCGAACCGAATCACGGCCTCGTCAAAGATAGCGGCCTCGGTTGGCCGCGCCCCCTGAACGAAGGGGTCATGGGCGGCCTCTCCTGGCTCACAGTAGACCTCCACCCAGTCAGAGGCCACGGTCTCGTCGACCGGTCGGATGATTCTCAGGGCGGCCAGGTTCCGAATGAAGTCGCCGCCCGCGCGGTCAGCGATCGCTCGGCTGCGGCTCGTAGCGACGAACGCGAGATCGTATCGTTCCGGTTCGCCGGTCATCCTCGCTTCTCCCTGGGTCCGCGGCCGTGTACCCTCAGCCTACTTCAGCGGCCGCGCGAGGCACAATGGCGCCCACACCCACCCTCATCCTGGCGAGCACCAGTCCGTACCGGCGAAGCCTGCTCGACCGGCTGTCCATCGACTATCTGGCGCTCGACCCCGGGGTCGACGAAGAGCGCTGGCGCGACCACGAGCCCGAGGCCATGGTGCGCGCCCTGGCTCGCGCCAAGGCCGAGGCCGTCGACCGCGCCAACGCGCTGGTGATCGGGTCGGACCAGTGTGTGGATCTCGACGGTGAGGTCCTGGGCAAACCGGGGACCGAGGAGCGCGCTGTCGCTCAGCTGGAGCGCATGTCGGGAAGGAGCCACCGCCTGCTCACCGCCGTGGCGGTTCACGACACGCGGAGCGGCGAGACGCGTGTCGACCTGGACGTCCACGTCCTCACCATGCGGAGCCTGACGCGCGCGCAGATCGAGGCCTATGTAAGCGCAGACCGACCGCTCGGATGCGCGGGTGCCTACATGCTGGAGCGACGCGGGATCGCGCTCTTCGAGTCCATCGTGGCGGATCCAGCGCTCGCAGACGACACCGCGATCATCGGCCTTCCCATGATGCGCACCCTGCGCCTGCTCAGGGGCTTCGGCATGGAGGTGCTCGAGGCTCCGCTCACTTCAAAGTGAGCCGACCTACAGGTCGTTGAGGTTCATCCCGGCGGTGTAGCCGTAGGAGACGTCCTTGTCGTAGCCATAGGCGACGACGCCCACCGGGTTATTGGCCACAATGGTGTGCACGCCATCTGAGACCAGCTGCCGAGCCACGGAGTATCCCGTATTGGCGATGGGCTTGAAGTTCACCGCCGGGAGGTTCACGCCATCCATGGTCACCACCGTCCCCGATGGGGCGATGATGTTCACGTAGTCGTACAGATAGGCGTCCGGCGATAGGAACACGTAGTCCTTTCGGAACTGCTCGACAGGGGGCGCCAGGATCATGGCTGGGTCACCGATGGGGAAGCAGGCGCAGTCCAACCCGAAGCAGGTGCAGGAGTGACCGGTGGGGCACGAGGGATCCGTCTCGCCAAAGCAGAACGGAGGATAGCAGGCCGTGTTGCCCATCAGGTCGATGGTCAGGCAGGTGTATCCGCTCTGGTAGTCGCAGTCGAAGTCGCTGGTGCAGGCCGTGCCCAGGGGAACGCTCGTGACCTCGTGGGAGCTGGCCAGGACCTGGGCCATGGTGATGGGCTTGTCCCCGATGATCTCAAAATCCTCTGTGGTCGCGATCTCGAACCACTGGCCTCGGTTGATCACCTGCTGGGGCTCGATGGTGGGCGGGTTGAAGGAGACGGTGGTCCCGTCCTCCATGGCCAGAATACGCCAGTAGTCGCGCTCAAACCCTCGGGTGTAGGACTTGGTCGCCATGTACCTCTTGCCCCAGCTCTTTGTGGGGAAGAGCTGCTGCTCCAGGTGGTCGGTGCAGCACTGGTCGCTCGACACCGAGCTCTCATGACCTCCGAAGACCGCCACGGGCTTGGTCGACGTGACCACGGTCCCCGTCAGGTCTCCCTGATCCTGGTTCGTGACGACGTTCAGGACCTGGAAGGGCTCGAGCATGTAGGTGTACGATTGGCCGGGCGACATGGCCGCGACGGAGCCATCATTGGAGGCGAGTGTGAACGCGGTCGGCGAGATGGTGACCTCGGTTCCGCCGGCGGAGGCCAGCACGGTCAGCGATCCCCGATACGGGACCGCGCACATCTCTCCAAAGTCTCCGTAGCACTGGCCACCAGGGAACTGGCCGCAGACCTCTGCGCAGGTCTCGAAGGCGCCGATCTCCGGTCCACCCGCGAGGAACTCCTTGCGACTCATGACGATGTACTCGGTGCCAAGAGTGCTCGCTGGGAGCAGCAAAGAGGCGTCATTGGAGAACACGTCGACGTTGTCGAGAGGGTTGAACTGGTAAGCGACGATCGGCGCGTCCGACTGGACTCGATAGGCCTTGTACTTGATGCCGGTTCCGTTCACCTGGCTCTCCTGGAGGTGGAAGACCTCCAGGCTCCCGGGCTGAACCATGCGGCTCTCGATCTTCTCCGAGTTCGCTCCAGCCGCCGTCTTGCGACTCACGCTCACCTCTGTGGGCTCATCGCCCAGGTTCGAGACGCAGATGGCGTAGGGGCTCTGGTTGGCCTGGAGGTGATTGTCCAGATCGACGGCCCAGTAGTCACACCCGCTGTTGGAGAGGAACTTCGGGTCCTTGATGCACGGCGAGACACAGGAGCCGGCGAAGCAGTTCTTCCCAATCGCAGCGCAGTCCTCCACCGTCTCCCACTGGCCGTCGATGGTGCAGACCTGACCCAGGAAGTTGTCGCACTGTTTGGTGCCCGGGTAGCAGACCATGCACTCCCCCTGGACACAGATCTCTTCGCCCGCGCACTGGCTGATGGTCGTGTACTGTCCCGAGACGGGGTCGCACATGAGGATCTGCTGTCCTTCGCAGACCTTCTGGCCGGGCACGCAGCCCGTGCACGAGCCGTCCTGGCACACGCCTCCTGTGCAGGGATTGGCCGTCCAGCTGGTTCCCTGGGCGTCACAGGTCAGCTGCGTTGAGCCATCTCCGGAGCAGGTGCTCTGGCCCGGCTGGCACGACTCATCGAGGCAGGTTCCGTAATCGCAGTACTGACCGGCAGCGCAGTGCTCATTGACCGTGCACTCCTGGCAGCGCTTGCTCAGGGAGCAGTAGGGTTTCTCCGCGGTCACGCAGTCCACGTCCGTCTCGCACTCAAGGTTCTGCGTGGTCCCGGCGTCAGCGCCCAGACCGCCGCCGCCGCCATTTCCAAACACGTCTCCAAAGACGACGGGGATCGAGTTGGAGGAGCCTCCGCCGGTGTCGTCACTGCAGGCCGAGAGACCCAAAGCGAACAGAGCGGCAGCCAGGATGAAGACGGGAGTCAGGCGGGACATATTTCCCTCGGGGCATGAGGAGCTTAGAAGTCTCTTTAGCACCGCGCGCGTTCCCGTCTCAAGCGCGAAGGCGCCCGCGAGGGCGGTTCCAGTAGTTCGAACTAGGGAACCTTGTTCAGGCGATTCATCCAGTGTGCGGCGATCTCAGCGAGCCCCTTTCCGGGGTCATTCGCGAGTCCTTCAAGGGCCGCGCGGGCCTTATCGGAGTCCGGGGTTCCCTTGTGAAAGGCCGCGTGCATAAACAGCCCCTTGAAGGCCTCATAGCGCCAAACAGGGTCGGGCTGACCCCGAGCGATTCGCTCCCAGAGCGTCACGTCGACGGGCGTTCGCATGAGCTTCCCGACGCGAGCGAGCGAGGCCGCCCAGGCTCCGAGTCGCCTCCGCGGCAACCGCAGGTCTCCCGTGCTGCCGGTGGCGCCATCGCTGAGCACCGCGACCATCGAGCGCGAGGCGATCTCCTGGAGCGCCAGGGCGTCTTGAACCGCCATGACCGCGCCAGAGAGCTCTCCGAGCGTGCGCGCCTGAGTGGCGGCCTGCGCTCCAAATCGGGCCATTCGACGCGCCCAGAGATAGGCCTCGGTTCCATCTCGCTTCACGATGGCGTCGGCGACCTTCGCGGCGAAGACCAGAGAGAGCGCCGCCACGGCCATCCCCTGGTCGGAGCCACCGAGCAGGGGCGACGGCTTGGGAAACACGGTGACCTTCGCCGCGTCCAGGGCGGGGATCAAGGACGTGAGCGAGGGGAGCCCGCGGCTCACCGGCTTGCCTTTGGGGAGCTCCGCCGTTCGGCCAGTGCGCAAGATGGCCTGCACGCGAGCCCTGATGGCCCCTCGTTTCTCGTCGATGGACTGCCTATCCTGGGCCAGCTGGGACAGCAGATCCTGGATCGGCTTTCCATCCGCCTCAGGGACCTTCGGCGCCTGGTAGGCCATCCCCACCCAGGTCGAGACAGGCATGACCTGGGACATGAAGAGGTTCAGGACATCGTCGCTGATCGGCCCGTCCGTGGGCACGAGGGCGACACCGGCCTCATCCGCGAGCTGCGCGGTGCTCGAGACGGCCGCCGGGGAGCCCTTCGGCACCTCGTCTTCCTTGACCTCGACCAGCTTCGGATCGGGCGCAGGCTCTTCGGTGGGCTCCGCCTTCGGGGCCTCGGCGGCCTCCTTCGTCGGGCTCTTCTCCGACGCCGCGACCGATTCATCAGCGCTACCAGCCTCCTGCTTCGAGCTGGGACCGCATGCCAGGAGCCCTGCTACCAGGAGCATCAAGAGCCAAGTGGATAGCTTCCTCATTCGAACCTCATCTTCGTTCATCAGAACCCGCGGGCTCCGCCGCGCGAGCAGATTCCAACACGGCAGCCCTCAGGAGTCGAGGGGCGGCGCGCAGGCAAGAAGCACTCTTGCGCCGACCCTCGACCGTGCTAGAACCCCGCGGCACATGGAGACAGACCGCCCCATAGCGACCGCGCAGGACACAACACCCGAGGCCACCTCTTCTCTTCCTGCCTGGCTACTCCCGACGGTCCTCGTGGGGCTGCTCGGCCTCGCCTGGTCCCGTCGGTTCGTGCTGGACGACGCCTTCATCTCCTTTCGATACGCGCGAAACTTCGCTCGGGGCGAGGGCCTCGTCTGGAACGCAGGGGAGTGGGTCGAGGGGTACACCAACTTCGCGTGGACGCTCTGGATGTCCCTGGCGTTCTTCCTGGACCTGGAGCCGGTGCTCTTCGCGCAGCTCTCGGGGCTCGCCGCCTACCTCGTCTCGCTCCTGGCGGTCTGGCGCGCCGCTCAGGTCCTCGAGCTGGGGGACGTGCCGTCTCTCGTGGCGGTCCTCCTTCTCGGGATGACTCCGACATTCGCCGCCTATGCCACGGGAGGCCTTGAGACGTCCTTACAGGCGGCGCTCTTGACCTCGTCGGCCGCCGTCGCGCTGCACATCTGGAGGGGCCGCGCGGCGACGCCCCAGAGCGCCGCGGCCCTGTCGGTTCTCCTGGGTCTCGCGGTGCTCACCCGCCTGGACTCGGCCGCCATAGGCGCCTGGATCGGCCTGGGTGCCCTGGCGGTCGTCCTTCGCTCGTCAGGTCGCGGCAAGTCGGACATGGCGCCCGTGTTGGCCGCCCTGGTGCTCCCCTTTTGCCTCCTGGTCGGCGCCTGGTTCGCCTGGAAGGCCGGCGCCTACGGCGAGCTCCTACCGAACACCTACTACGCCAAGACGGGCGACGAGGGCGCCTGGCAAAGAGGGCTGAGCTTTCTCTGGATGTACACAAGCTCGGCCGCTCTCTACCCCGCCCTGCTCGCCCTCATTCCAGGCATGATCTACGCGTGGCGACGGCGCCACACGGCGGCGCTCGTGGGCTTTGGAGCGCTCGGGTCGTGGCTGCTCTACGTCGCCTCGGTCGGGGGTGACTTCATGGAGTTCCGCTTCCTGGTCGCGGCGATGCCCCTGGGAACCCTCGTTCTGGTCTGGACCCTCTGGACGGCCATCTCTTCGCCGCTCATCCGAGCCCTCGTCGTCGCGACCACCCTGCTTGGAGGACTCGCACACCAGACCAGCTTCGAGGGGCAGGACGGTGTGGAGTCGATCGAACAGCTCGCCAGCCACCTGACCCACGAGGTTCAGGACTGGGAGGGAGTCGGCCAGGCCCTACAGCGGGACCTGGGGGAGCGCTCTACGGCGCGCATCGCGACCACCGCGGCGGGCGCGATTCCCTACTATGCGGACCTGCCGGCCGTGGACATGCTGGGCCTCACGGATCGATGGATCGCCACGAACGGAAAGCGTGTCTCCCTCCAGATCGCCCACAACCGGCTGGCCCCCTTGAGCTATCTGGTAGAGCAGGAAGTGCACATCGTGCTCGGGCAACCCTGGCTGCGTCGCCCCGGAGCACCGCCGCGCACCCGGTACCCGTTTCAGCACCTCCGGGAGCTCCACGGGCTCCGCGGGGAACGCGCCATGGACTTCCCGCGTAAGGCCTCCGTCCTCGAGATCCCGCTGCCGGACAACCGCGTCCTGGTCGCCCTCTACCTGCAGCCTCACGCCGACATCGAGCGCGCCATCCAGACCCACGGGTGGCGCCGCCTACCCATCGTCGCCCAATCACCCCACGAAACCTTGTAGTCCAGGAGCCCTCCGTGAAGACTCGACTCATCGCCCTGCTGTCCCTCGCGCTCATGGCGTGCAGCCCTGACGATCCCGCACCAGCGGCCACCACGCCCAGCGACGCCACGACCCAGCTCGACGCCCAGGAGGTCGTGGAGACAGATACCGACGGGTCCTCATCGCCGACGGTCGTCGAGCTCAAGGCCGGAGCGGTGAGCCTCCTCTGGTCCGCCAAAGAGGGCACCCTGGCCCTTCGCCACGACGCGGACGAACGGCTCTCCATCGCACGCCAGGACTGGGTTTTGGGTACGATCACGGCCCTGGACCCCACCCTGTCCTACGACCCCTACTTTTATGAAATCAGCGAGCCACACCCCCTCCATGAGGGCGCCGAGGACCTCGTTTGGCGAGCCTGTGAGACGATCACTCTCGTAGAGTCCAGCGAGGAGAGCCTCACGCTTCAGCTGTCGTTCAGCGAGGGCTTCGCTGCGACCGTGACGGTCGGCCTCGACGCCGAGGGCCGCTACACGCTCACCTGGGTCCCCACGAGCCAGGCCGACCAGATCGCGCTCTTTCGCGTGGCGGCCACGGTCGACCCCGAGGAGGGCTTCTATGGGCTCGGCGAGTACTTCGACGACGTGAATCATCGTGGGCATGTGCGCCCGATGCAGTTCGAGTTCTCGGAGGTCGAGAGCGGATACAACGAGGTCCACGTACCCGTCCCCTTGCTCATCGGGACCACGGGCTGGGGATTCTTCGTCCCCTCCCCCTACCCGAGCGTCTTCGGGGTCGCCAATCAAGAGGCCGATCGCTTCCAGTTCACGGTGGCGACGGGCGCGAAGTCGGACTCCGGGCTCACCTTCCACCTGTTCTCCGAGGAGCACCCCCTCGATATCACCCAGCACTATTATGAGGTCACCGGCTATCCGACCCTGCCGGCGCCCTGGGCCCTGGGCCCCTGGATCTGGCGTGATGAGGTGGATGGGCAGGTCGTCGTCGAGGAGGATCTAGAGAAGCTTCGAACGCTGGATCTCGCGACGAGCGGATACTGGATCGACCGTCCGTTCGCCCAGGCGGTGAACAGCTTCGACTGGCACCCAGACAAGTACAGCGACGCCCCGGCGATGATCGAGAAGGCCAACGACATGGGCTTCAGGATGGCCATCTGGCAGGCGCCTTACCTCCATAGCTCCGAGGACAGCACCGCGGCGCTCCTCGAGGAGGCTGAGGAGAAGGGATACCTGCCGGAGCTCGCCACCACCGGGGGGCTGAAGTGGGGCCCGACCATCGACTACACCGAGCCAGAGGCCTTCCAATGGTGGATGGATCTGATTCGCTTCTACACCGACATGGGCATCGAGGGCTTCAAGCTCGACTACGGTGAGGACGTGAAGTCGGTCATGGTCGGCTTCGGCGTCCGGCTCCCATGGCAGTTCCACGACGGCTCGACTGAGCTGGAGATGCAGAGCCAGTTCGTGCGCCTCTATCACGACGTCTACGCGGCGACCCTGCCGGAGGACGGCGGATTTCTCCTATGCCGTTCAGGGACCTATGGCGACCAGGTCAACGGCGTGATCATCTGGCCGGGCGATCTCGCGGCGGATATGTCACTGCACGGCGATGAGGTCTCAGACGGCGAAGGCGGGACCTACAAGAGCGTCGGCGGGATGCCCGCGTCCATGATCGGCGGCCTCACCCTCGGACCCTCCGGATTCCCCTTCTACGGATCAGACACCGGCGGTTACCGCCACGCGCCCCCGGATAAGGAGACCTACATGCGCTGGTTTAGCCAGACCGCGCTCTCCACGGTGATGCAGGTAGGAACCAACTCCAATGACCTCCCCTGGGCGCTGGGTAAAGACAAGGTGAACGACCCAGAGGTCCTGGACGCCTACCGGATCTACGCGCGACTTCACATGCGACTCTTCCCGTACGTCTGGACCTACGCAGAGCGCCTCGCCGACGACGGTCGCGCCATTCAGCGCCCCCTCGGACTCGCCTATCCGGAGCTCGGCGTGCACCCCTGGGACACCTATCTCTTCGGCGACCACCTCCTCGTCGCGCCTGTCGTTGTGGCGGGAGCTACGAGCCGCGACGTGATCCTGCCCCCTGGGCAATGGACCGACTGGTGGACGGGTGAGACCCACGAGGGCGGACAGACGATCAGCCGCGAGGCCCCGCTGGACACCATCCCCTTCTTCGCAGCGGCCGGCGCTCCAATCCCCATGCTTCGCGAGACCATCGACACCACCGCCGTGGCCGTCGATCCGAGCGTGGATAGCTTCGCGAACGACCCGGGTCGCCTCTATGTCACCGTAAGCCCAGGGCCTCGTACGGCCTTCACGCTCTACGACGGCACGGCCGTAACCCAGGAGACAAACGAGGTCGAAGAGGGACGCACCATCACCATCGATGTGACGCCTGGTGAGCTCTTCGCCCAGGGCGTCGTCATCGAGCTCTACGGCCTGGGTCTTGAGAGCCCCATGCCCGCGGTCCGCGCCAACGGAGTGGCACTCGATCCATCGGAGAGCCGCGGGGAGCAGGGAGCCGGTGAGAGCGCCTGGTCCTGGTCAGAGGCGCGCGGAGGAACGGCGTGGATTGAGGTGCCTGCAGGCGCCCAGTCGGTCTCTGTGACCCTCCCGAGCGGAACATAGAGTCGGTACAGCCGGGCGCCAGCAACACCGTGTTGACCTGGGCCCAGTTGCACCTCCCGGCCCCCCCCCGATAGGCTTCTGGCTCCGTTCGTCCAGGAGTCAACGATGTTCGTCGCGCGCGTTCTGCCCACTCTCTCCTTGCTGGTCCTGCTGATGGCGGGCTGCGCGAGCGACCAGGAAACCGGCCCGGCGACCCCAGCGAGCTGCGTGGATCTGGATGGCGATGGCGCGGGCGTGAGCGACGGTTGCGACCTCCTGGATTGTGATGATTCGGATCCTGCGGTCCATCCGAGCGCTGATGAGATCCCCTACGACGGCATCAACAACGACTGTGATGACGCCACCCGGGACGATGACCTCGATGGAGACGGGGTCCTCGGAGAGCAGGACTGCGACGACCTGAACGCCGCCCGCAGCCCGGCCAAAGAGGAGATCCCCTACGATGGGGTCGATAACGACTGCGACGAGAGCACGCCCGACGAGGACCTCGACGGCGACGGCTACACCTCGGCCATCGACTGCGACGACACCGATCCCGAGGTGAACCCGGGCGCGCCTGAGCTCCCCTTCGACGGGGTGAACAACGACTGCGATGAGACCACGCTGGACGACGACGGCGACCAGGACGGCTACGGCGCGAGCGACGACTGCGACGACCAGGACCCGGATGTCTACCCAGGGGCAGACGAGCTCCCCTATGACGGGGTGAACAATGACTGCGATGAGACCACCCCAGACGACGATCTCGACGGCGACGGGTTCGGCATCGACACAGATTGCGATGACGACAACCCGGAGGTGAATCCCGACGCTACGGAGATCCTCAATGACGGTCTGAACAACGACTGCGACGACGCCACCCCGGACGACGGCCTCGGAGACGACCTCGATGGCGACGGCTCGCCGTCCGACGAGGACTGCGACGACGACGACGACGAGAGCTATCCGGGCGCTGATGAGCTCCCGGACGGCAAGAACAACGACTGCGACGACCAGATTGATGAGGGCACCACGGCCGCCGATGACGACGGTGACGGGTTCTGCGAGGGCTGGGAGATCGCCGACGACACCTACGCCTGTTCGGACGGGAGCAACCCCGGGGACTGCGACGACGAGGACTCGGCTCTGACGCCGGCCGACCTGGATGGCGACGGAGCGAGCACATGCGAGGGAGACTGCGACGACAGCTCTGCGGCGCTGAACATCCAGGACGCGGATCAGGACACGGTCACCACCTGCGAAAACGACTGTAATGATGGCGATCCAGGGGTCACCCTTCTTGACGCTGATGGCGATGGCTACGTCGCGTGTATCGATGACTGTGACGACACCAACGGCTCGGTGAACCCGGACGCCCCTGAGGTCTACTACAACGGCCTCGACGATGACTGCGATCCCGCGACTCATGACCAGGACCAGGACGGTGACGGTTGGCTCCTGGCCGACGATTGCGACGATCTCGACCCCTCGATCCACCCGTGGGCCGTGGAGATCCCAGACAACGGGCTCGACGAGGACTGCGATGGGATCGACGTCACGGCTTTCGACGAGGATGAGCTGGCGGCGATGGCGCCCGACGAAGGCGTGATTCCAGAGGACGGCATGCTCCTCGCGGAGCTTGGCCCCTACGAGCTCTTCGGAGACATCGTGGTGCCTCTAGGCAAGACGCTGATCATTGAACCGGGTACCCAGTTGATCTTCATGGGGCCGTACAAAGTGCTGGTCCACGGAACGCTCGTCGTGCTCGGCACGGAGCAGGCCCCCGTGATCTTCTCAGCCGCCATGGGCGGGCCCGTTCCGGGCGACTGGCTCGGGATTCACTTCGAGACGACGGGCACAGGCCTGGTGCGAGGCGCCGACATCCAATACGCGACAACCGGCATCCTCGTGGACGAGGCCTCCCTTACGATCAGCCACACGCGAGCCGAGAACTGCCTCTCCGGAATTCAGGTGACGGGCACCAGCGCCAGCCCGAGCCTCGATCATGTGGAGCTCAAGGGGAACGACATCGGGCTCGATCTCGCGTGGGCGGGCTGGAGTCAGGACATCTTCGTGAACTACTCGCTGATTCACGAGAACGTGACCGGTATCACAGGGTCAGGCTCGAGCGGCCTGACCCTCTGGAACTCCAGGGTGATCAACAACGACCAGGTCGGTGTTCACCTCGACGGCGCGACGGTGTGGCACTGCGAGATCTCGGGCAACGTCACAGGCATCGTCACCCAGGGAGGCTGGGACACCTGCACACGGAGCATCATCTCCGACAACGAGGTGGGGGTTCTGCTCGGGATCTATCCGACCCGCTTCTCGTCGAACCACAACAACGTCATCGACAACACCCTCTATGGCTTCAAGTACGTCGGAGGAAATGATGACGGTGCGGTGAACGCCGAGCTGAACTGGTGGGGCAGCATGCTCGGATCGGACATCGCCTCGACGATCTGGGACTTCTTCGACGACACCAGCCTCTACTACATCGACTACATCCCTTTCCTTCGACAGTCCGTCGACTCCGTGGGGCCGATCCCCGAGGGGACCGTTGACGCCGATGGAGATCACTTCTTCAGCGTCGCCTCGGGCGGCAACGACTGCGACGACAATGACCCGGCGATCAACCCGGACGCCATGGACGACCAGGGGGACGGGGTCGACGACGACTGCAACGGCCAGGTCGACGAGGACGCGCCCCTGGACCCGGACGGCGACGGCTTCACCGTCCCGGAGGACTGCGACAACAACGACGCGTCCATCTATCCCGATGCGGTGGAGATCCCGGACAACGGCGTCGACGAGAACTGCAACGGCTTCGACATGGTCACGCAGATCGAGTCCAACCTCTCCGGAGTCCTGCCGACCGACACCCTTCTCACCGCGGCCAACAGCCCCTACATCATCTCCGGCGACGTCTACGTCGCCCCCGACTTCGTCCTGCGAATCGATGCAGGAACTGAGATTCGATTCGATGGGTTCTGGTCCATCATCGTCTTCGGAGACCTCCTGTCCGATGGCGAGCTCTCCGATCCCGTGAACATCCGGTCCCACTCGGGTGCGCCCGGCGCCAACCAGTGGAATCG
>CALCNF010000056.1 GCA_937897815.1 uncultured Pseudomonadota bacterium
CACGGTGATGTCGAAGCCGTCGATGCGCGGGAAGCCGTTCAGCGGCCCCCCCAGGCCGCACGTCGTCGAGCGCAGCGCGCGGTCGTTCATGTCCATCACCCGCCGCCAGACGACCCGGCGCGGGTCGATGCCCAGCTTGTTCTTGAAGTGGATGTGGCTGTCGATAAGCGAGGCCAGGAGGTTGTTCGCGCTCGTGATGGCGTGAAAGTCTCCCGTGAAGTGCAGGTTGATGCGGTCCATGGGCATCACCTGGCTGTAGCCTCCGCCGCACGCTCCGCCCTTCACCCCCATGCACGGGCCCAGAGACGGCTCGCGTAAGGCCAGGCACACGGATTCACCGAGCTGGGTGAAGGCCTGGCCGAGACCGATGGTCGTCGTGGTCTTGCCCTCGCCGGCGGGAGTCGGCGTGATGGCGCTCACGAGGATGAGCTTGCTCTCGGGGCCCGTTCGGGGCCGCTCGAGGGCGCCGCTGTGGACCTTAGCGATCTCCCGGCCATAGGGCAGGACGTCGTCCTCATGAACGCCCAGAGCCTGAGCGATCTCGCCGATGGGCCTGGCGGTGAACTCGCGGGCGATCTCCACGTCCGTTCGGGGAGCGGGGCTCGATGGGGAAGCGGTCATCACGACATCTCCTTGAGGGTCAAAGGAGGGAGTACCACGAGGGGCGAAGGGCGAAAAAAGAACCTGCTCCATCCGGCCCGACCCCTTCGAACGACAGGCCTGTAGGCCCGTTGTCCGGCCCTTTTGGGGCGTGCTAAGCTGGGAGTTCACCTCAAGTAAATCTGGCTTCACCGAGCCCAGCCGGTGGACGGATCGCCACGCTCACTGGGCCTCGGGCCCAACCCCCAGACACAAGGAGTCCCGCCATGAAGCGCGCCCTCCGCATCCTCACCCTGCTCGCCTCCATCGCCGCCCTGATCACCGCCTGCGACAGCGAGGGGGGAGGCGTCTACGATCCAAACGAGAACACCTCCACGACGTTGAACCCTGGCACCGCCACCCCACCTTCCAACGTTGATTCACAGCCGACTGACCCCGAGAACTGCTGGAAGTCGGCGCCCGCGGGAGCGGAGTGCAACCCCTACTGTGGGGGAGCCGGGTCCCCCGACATCGAGCCGTGTGATGCATCGCAGCACTGCAGCCACGACGCGTCGAGCATCTCCTGCATGTCCTATGGCAGCCTATCGACAGGGGAGGCCTGCGACTCGAGCATCTTCTGTGAGCCGAGGAGCGCTTGCCTGTCCATGGGTACGGCCCAGAAGACCTGCTTTCGCTTCTGCCAAGACGACCAGGACTGCGGCGCCAGCGGCGCCTGTAGTCTGCAGGCCTGGGTAGAGATCGGCTTCGGAGGAGAGTTCTTAACCTTTTGTGACCCGAACGCTGGCGGCGATATCACTGACCCTGACGAGACGGGGGATCCCGGGGACGACGAGGACGATGAATGGGTCGAACAACCCTGTTCTCCTGATTGCTGGAGCAAAGAGTGCGGACCGGATGGGTGCGGGGGCGTCTGCGGCGAGTGTCCTGCGAACGGAGAATGTGTGAGCGGGCAGTGCGCCGCGCCGGAGCCCTGCACCGGTGGAATCGGGACGGCTTGCGGGTCGAACTCCAACTGCAGCGAAGGCCTCTTCTGCGGGGGCTGGGGAGTATGCGCAAGCGCTTGCTCATTCGACTGGGAATGCGCTGAAGGCATCTGCTTCGGACCCGCTTTGGGGATTGAAGGCGAGTGTTTACGACTCTGTGCTGACGCGTGCTGTGAAGCCACCTACTGCAACGAGAACTGGTTGGAATCAGGCCTACCCGGGATCTGCGTCCAATAGAGAGCAGGCGCGAGCCCTACTCTGGTGAATCGACTTGGGGTGGAGCGCGGACAGCTCCCTTCAGAGCCCAACACTCTGACCCGGCCAGAGCATCAGAAGCCAAGAGCTCAAAGATTCGGCTCTGAGTCCTGGAGTCGGCGTCCGAGCTCGCAGCACCGTGACCTGTCATACGCACCCCGACGCGCTTGGGTCGCTCAACCAGCTCGCCGCGGACGGTGATCCGCCACGCTCGCCCTGGCGTCAGGGGAGCGATGTCCTCATCGCTCACGGCCTGCCCCTCCAGGATGGCCTTGTGGCTCACGCCCGCCCCCATGGCGGCTCGGTCAGCGTAGACCGTGACGTGGTAGGAGCCCCTCCAGAGGCGAGGCGCGCTCGGGGTCTCCGACGCCTCTCCAAAGTCGAAGTGCACGGTCGTCTCGCCGCTCTCTGGGCACCAGCGGACCTTGAGGTCATCGTCCGCGACTCGATAGGGGTCCTGGGAAGCGCAACCCGGGAGCGCCACCCAGGACCCCAGGACCCAGGCGATTGAGCTCAGTCTCAGGAGGGTCCTCATGGCTCTATAAGGCGGGAGCCGCTGTGTTGATTCCATCTTGGTGTCGTTCCTCGCCGGTGGGAAGATGGACGGGCGCCGCCCTCCGGGACATAACCAGCCCTGAGAAGTATCACCCGTGGAGGCCCGATCTTGAACACATCACGCACTCTCATCCTGACGCTCTTCGCTCTGGCGGCTCTTCCCGCGTGCGGCGGGGATGATGACGACTCACCGCCTGCGGCTCCGGTTCCCACCGATATCCAGACCGCTGACACCCAGACCGCTGACACCCAGACGGTCGACACCCAGGCGGCAGACACCCAGACCGCTGACACCCAGACCGCTGACACTCAGACGGTCGACACGGGGACTCCGCTCCCGGAGGGCGCGCTGACCCTGGCCAACTGCGAGACGTCCATCGGGAGCGACGTAGGTGACTTCTACAGCACCTACTTCAAGTGCGTGAACATCGAGGTCTCTGAGGACGGAACGACGCTGAGCACCGACGGGCTGCCGCCTCACCCGAGCCCCTATTACCCGGACAACGACCCCAACTACGTGGAGTTCGATGACCGAGGCGGGAGCCACTACAAGAACCCCGGGGAGATCGCCGCCATCGACTACAGCATGACCATCCCCGCCAACCCGGTCCCCAAGGGCATCACCATCGACGCGTCCATGGTCGACAACGCCATGGGGACGAGCGATGAGGAGTACTCGGCGAGCACCGTGGGCATCGCGCTCAACGGCGTAGCCATCTTCGCCGCGATGGCCGCGGGCAACGACGTGCTGGCCGAGGAGGCCTTCACCTTTGACCTCTATGAGGGCCACCCGGCCGGGAGCACCTACCACTACCACTTCGAGACGCCGGGGCCCCTGGAGGTCCTGGTGGACCGCGGGATCTCCAACACCTCTGAGCCCGGCGCCGGCAACGTAGAGCTCTACGGCATCATGTGCGACGGCACGATCGTGCTCGGCTGCACCGAGCTCGACGGCAGCGAGCCCGATGACTCGGACTTTGACGCTCAAAACGGTCAGATCGGCGACATCAGCGACGGCACGACGACCTTCTTTGAGGACCGCTACCACGTCCATGTGTGTCCCGATAAGTGGCCCGACTACCCGTTCTTCCCCGAGATCGCCTACTACGAGACCACCTCGTGCGTCGGCCCCGGCGGCGGTGGCGGCGGACAAGGGCCGCCTCCAGGGGGCGGACCGCCAGGCCCATAAGGGACGAGCGCCCGCGCGGACCATGCGAAGAGAGACGAACCCGACCGGCGCCCTGATCACGGGGTTCGCCCTGATGACCCTCGGCGCCGGCCCCCTCCCTGCCCACGCCCACGGCGGCCCACCGAGCACCTATGACGTGCTCCTGGGCTCGGGCTCCGTCTCCCTGGTCACCTCCCACGGGTTCTTCAGCGAGGACGCAGACTGGGAGTGGATCTGCGAGGAGGCGACGAGCGCCGATCTCGCGCCGAGCTCCGCCCGGACCCCCAGCCGCTGGCTCGTAGGAACCAGCGAGGGCCTGAACACGAGCTCCGAGGGATGCGATTGGACCCTGGACCCCGGTCTGGAGGGCACGTACATCCTGCGGGTCATGCAAGACGTCCTGAACCCCGAGCGCGCGTGGGTCGCCACTCAGGAGGGCCTGTGGCTGGTCGATGGGGAAGAGGACGCGCTCCTCGAGATGACACCCGACCTGTCGCTTCGGCACATGGGACAGCGGGCGGACGGCGACCTCCTCCTGGTCGGGTTTGAGGGTTCCCAGCCCACCGCGCTCCTCGGAGACCAGCGAATCCCCCTGCCCGCCAAGACCGGCCGGATTGAGGTCGTAAACTCCGATATGCAGGGGCGCTTCTACGTTCGCTTCCCCGCGGGCTTCCAAGACCGGCTGATTCGGGTCAGCGAGGACGGCGCCGAGGTCGTGCTTGAGTCAACCGACATGATCCGCGACGTCGTGGCCATGGGCGAGGACCTCTACGTGCTCTACCGTGATGGGGTGGCCTGGTCCTCCGATGACGGGGTCACCTGGTCTGAGCCGGTCGGCGAGCCCATCACCTGCCTGCGCGGGGGCTCAGGCGGCTTTTACGCCTGCCCTCCCGGCCCCGGCCCTACGGCCCTCCTGGTCGCACCAAGCCTGGACCGCGACCCCGCGTCCTGGGTCTGGGAGACGGCGCTGAACTTCAGCGACGTCACCACCAACACCTGCCCCGTGGGCACCACCGCCGGCAACCAGTGCCCCTACCTGTGGCGAATCGCCGGCGAGGAGCTGGGCGCCATAACGACCGAGAGCGAGGACACTCCCCAGGTGAACGCCACCTCCAACTCTGGGTGCGGAGCGGGCTCCAGACACGCCGCTCCGACGGGGTTTGCCGTCCTCCTCGCGTGCCTGGGAGCCCTCGCAGTGAGATCCGCTCGTTCGCGAATCAGCCGCTAGTAGTCGGAGTCCTCTTCGGCCTCTTCCTTCTTGGGTGCAGCCTCGGCCTCCTTGGCCATGAACGCCGCGATCACATCGCGGACGCGCGCCTTGCGAGCCTCGGCCTCATCGGGCTTGTCGAGGACCTCCTTGGCCATACCGAACATGTGCTTGTACATGGGCTTATCCTCCCATGTCGCGTTCATCCGAACCGTCTTGGTGCCGTCCATCCAGGGCGCCCAGGACGCTCGCACATCGCCCCAATAGGCCTTCGTGTCCTTCCAGTATTGGCGCACCTTGCTGAAGTCGACGGCCGTGGTCCGGTCATAGACATTGAGCCCCACCTCGAGGGCGATGATCGGGTTCTCGCCGCCACCCAACACGAGCTTGTAGTTGTCCTGCTCATGGACCCAGCCCGTCGGCGTGATCGTGTGACGATTCCTGGCCACCATCACGTCATAGTCGCTGCGCTTGGTGTACTCGCGCCGAGGCAGCGGACGCCAGGTTCGAGACTCCCAAGACGACATGTTGTGGGCGTGATTCCATCGCCCCACCCCGCCGTACCGAGGGCTGTCATCGACCTGATAGACAAACTGGGACCAGGCTCCCTTGCGCTCCGCTTCGGAGAGCTTACGGGGCTCCCAGGTGCGGTTGCCCTTGAACTCGTAGATCTCCGTGGGCTCATAGATCCAGGTTTGTCGCCAGTGCTTCACCACCCGGTTGCCCTCGGGGACCAGGAGGATGTGCTGCATGTCGATCTTCGTCCCGGTGTCCTCGATGACCTCGATGATCTCCGTGGCGTCGGCGAGATAGGGTTTGGTGAGCTCATAGCCCGCCCGCAGCGCCGCCGTCTCCATGAACTGGAACTTCACGGTGTAGTCGCCCGACATGGCCAGAATCGCCTTTCGGTCTTGCTCAAAGGTGGACTCAGTCGCCTGGTCCACGGCCGTCTTGGAGGGGCAGGGAGCCAGCGTCGCCGACTGCGAAGCGCAGCCTGAAAAAAGCAGCCCGACGGCCGTGACAGCGATGACGCTGTTCAACTTGCTGCTCAGGAAAAATCTCATCTTCGTTCTCCATCATAGGGTGTGTTGCGGCTGTCAGCCGCCAGCAGAAGGTGCTCGCGGAGCTCAGCCTCCGTGAGGGTCAGTCGAATAAATTGGGTCTCCACGTGGAAGCTGCCGCAGCGGCACTGGTAGATGCGCAGGTCGCTGGGCTCATCGGTGAGTCGGGAGCGATACGGGAAGTGGGTCAGGGTCAAAACGAGGTCTCCTCTGGACCCGCGTAGGCCCAGTCGATCGTCATCACGCCGTCGGCGTAGTTCGTGACCTGAACCTTGGCCAGGTCACCCAGAGCGGTCCGCACCACGTAGGCCACCGCCTTGGGGCTCGTGACGTGGCTGACCGGGTCGTAGTCGTACCACTGGGCGAGCACCGGATTTCCGGAGTACTCACCCGAACCAGGCGGCCCCGGAAGCGGCAGCATTTCATCCGCGGTGAAGGGCGCTGGGCATCCACACTGAGGGGTCCAGATGCCGGGCTTGGCCGCGCAGTCGTCCGCGGTGAGGTCGCAGTCGCAGATGTGCCCCTCGGCCGCGAGGTAGCACCCATCACCGACAGGCACAGAGGCGATGTCGTCCAACGAGGCGGCCTCCACATCGAGCGCTCCGCCGCCGCCTGACCCGCTCGTACCGCTGTTGGTCTGGAGCTTCGTTCGTGAGACGGCGAGGTCCCAGCCCAGGTCCTCGGACGGGCTCTCCGGGCTCACCACCTCTCCAAGGTCAAAGCGAAGGTAGACGAACGCCTCCGCGTCGCTGGCGTCGATCTCTTGAGACCAGACGGCGGCCTCACGACTCACAGACCCCGACCGAATGGTCGTGACGCCATCGTCGTAATTCAGGAACCGGACCTTGGCGTACTTTCCGTCCGCCGTGCGCACGAGAAAGAGCGTGTCCTTGGGGCTCACCGCGTGAGTGGAAGGGTCGTAGTTGTACCAATCGCCGAGCACCGGGTTCCCGGAGGACTCACCGGATCCGGGGGGGCCAGGGAGCGACACGGACTCGTCAGCGACAAATCCAACGGTCGGGCTCGCGGTCAGGTCCTCCCAGGTCACGCCAGGCGCCTCGAGCGCGCCGCCGAGCCCATCACCGCTGCTGCCACCGTTGGTGCGCAGCTGGGTTCGACTAAACGCCAGGTCCCAGGACAGGGAGCTCTCTGGGTCCGAGACCTCCACGACCATCTTGTCCTGTAGGTCCACGTAGACCCACTCTTCCTTCACGGAGGCGTCTACGACCAGCTCGTCGGTCGGCACGGGCGGACCGGGCCCGTCACCGGACGGCGCCTCGACCGGCGCCCATCGAAACTGCGGATAACCGCCGTCTCCTGGCTCGTTGTAATAGTCGAGCATCTCGAGCTTGTAGTAGGCGCCCTCAACGCTCCGAATGGCGTAGACGTAATCGGCCGGGCTCAGGGTGTGACTGGCGAAGTCGTAGTCGTACCAGGGGGTCGGTCCGAGGAAGACGTAGTCCGGATCGACATCCGTGTCGTCCGTGTCGTCTTGGTCCGTCTCATACCCCCCTGAAGGCGCGGCGAGCATGCCTTCGAAGTCTCCAGGAGCGACCCGCGCGATCTCGACACCGCCTGAGCCGCTGACGCCTCCGTTGCTCATGATCTTCTCGCGCCGAAAGGCCAGATCCCAGGAGTCATCCGACGCCGGCGACTCCACGGTCACCTCGCTTCCAGTCGCCAGATTGAGATACACCCAGGACTCCGTGTCCGAGGCGTCGACGGTCGTCGTCGTGCTGCCATCTCCGTTGTCGATATTCGTGATGAGCGAGGCGCTCCCGGTGCCCGCGTCATCCACTGGCTCCTGGCTGGTGGGCGCGATGTCATCCGCGCAGGCGCTGAGCGCAAAGGCGGCGACGAGCCAGAGAGACCCGACTCTAAAAAGCATACGATTCATAAGGTGTTGTGATGAACGAGCCGCACCTAAAGCCGGCCCGTCACTCCTCCGTAGAAAGTCCTGGGTTGAAGTGGCAAAAACTGGGCGTCACCGGCGTCGAGCAGGTTGTCGACGCCAGCGAAGAGCTCAAGGTGACGGCCTTTTCTTTGGCCGATGCGCTGCCTGAGACGCAGGTCGAGCGTGGTGTAGGGCTCGGCGTGCACTTCCATAAGGTCGCCGTCTTCACCGAGCGGGTCGGGAACGAAGAACGGTCGCTCCCCTACGACGGACCCTCGCACGCTGGCTTGAAGCCCACTGTCGCTGTGGGCATAGCGAACCGTGAAGGTCCCGCGGTGCAGCGCGCGCCCCTCAAGCGGGCGTCCCGTCTCGCGATCCTCGGTGTCGGTCAGGGCGTAGCTGCCTTCCAAACGAAGCCCAGCCACCGGCCGAGCCCGCAGGTACAGCTCAACCCCCTGTGTCATCGCCGAGGCGATGTTCACGTAGGTATAGCGAGTCGCCACGTTGGGCGTCGCCTCCCCGAGCGTCTCCGTGAAGATCAGGTTGTCGATGTCATTGCGGAACAAGCTCAGGGAGCACCAGAGCTCGTTGTTCGGCCTGAACTCCGCGCCCACGTTGCCGCTGTGGGAGGTCTCGGGCTCGAGCTCAGGGTTGCCCTCGACGGCGTATCCACGATCGGGGTTCTCAAAGCGAAGTAAGAGCTCTTTAAAGGAGGGGGCTCTGAAGCCCATCCCGTAGCTCATCCTGAGGACCCAACGATCGTTCGGATCATATCTCAGGGCGATCTTGGGAGTCGGATGAACGCCGAGTCGGGAGTCCATATCCAACCGAGCCCCAGGAGCGACCACCAGCGCTGGCGTCTCGGATACGGTCCACTCGTCCTGTACGAAGAGCGCCGCTTGAATGCGGTCAGCGCTCCCCCCATCGAGTCGGTCCGACTGGAGCTCCTCATAACGTCCCTCCAGACCGACGCTGATGAGATGCTCATCGAACAGGAGCTCCGTGTACTGTCCCTCAAGCTGCCCGAACTGCTCGGTGGTGGTCTGGTCTTGATCGCGCTTCGTGGAGTTCCGCTGGTCGAGCACGTACTGATCCCGATAGAGGCTGTAGCTCGCCTTGGTCTGGATGAGCGCTCCTCCATCGAGTCGGATCTCTGGACCGAGCGAGGTGAGCAGGGTCTCAGTCAGGTTGCGACGGTCGAAGACCGCGCCTGAGTCGTTCGCGTCGATCCCCTGCTGGTCCATCATGAGGTACTCGACGCGCCCCTTGAGACGAGCCCCAGGGCTCAACGTGTATTCGGTCCGGTTCGCCGCGCTCCACTGGTTGAGCGAGCTGCCCGTCGTAGCCACCGTCGAGGGGTCGAGATCATAGGCATCGGCACGATGCCAGCCCAGGGTGAATAAAGAGCTCCAATCGTCACGACGAAGGCCAGCTTGCCCCGATAGGTCCAACGCATTGAAGCTCCCATAGGTCAGGTGAGTCTCTGCCAAGAGGGGCTTTTGCGAGCTCCGCGTGATGATGTTGACGACCCCGCCCAGGGAATCCGATCCGTAGAGCGCTGAGCTTGGGCCCTTGACGATCTCGATGCGCTCAATGTTCTCGACAGAGATGCGCTCCAGATCAATGGCTCCACCGATCCGCCCTGGAATTCGGGCTCCATCCACCAGAACCAGCACGTATTTGGCGTCGAGGCCCTGGAGCTGAACTCCGGAGCCCCGATAGGAGCGCTCAATCGAGATCCCCGGCTGCTCTTCAATCAAGTCAGCGGCGTTCTGTGCTCCGGAGTCTTCAATATCCTCTCGGGTGATCACCTGCGTGGCGACCGGCGCCTCCGAGAGAAGATGCTCCGTTCTGGAGCCCGTGACGACGACGGTCTCGAGCATCATGGAGTCCTCATCCTCGTCGAGCATCACCTCCTCAGGCTCGTGCGCCGGGCTCGGTGTGGTCGAGAGAAGACCCATGCACAGGATCCAGGGCGCAGTGGCGATCACGTAGCGAGACCCGATTCCATGGGGATCTTCGCCTCCACCGCGCTCCTCATGGTCTCGCTCATAAGCGAGCGCGCCGACATATACTTCACGTCCTCGACGATCACCGACTCGAGCTGCCGCCACCAATCGCCCGGGGCTCGCGCGACCGTCCACAAGAAGGCCGCCGCTGAGAGCCCATCGACCTTCTCGCGATCGTTCGACCAGAGCCTCGCGACCTCAACCATCGAGGACGAGCGCACCTTGGCCACTCGCGCGTTCAATCGAACCTCAAGCGCGCTGTCTAGCGTCCGCGCGGCGCGCTCGTCCGCGCGGACCAGCTGCGCCAAGCGCCGATACAGGGCGCCGACCTCAAGAGCCTCCGGGTGCTCGACTTGGGCGAGCCTCGAGAGCAGCGCGGCCGCCTCCTCCCGATCGAACGTCAATCTGAGGAGCAGCGCGATACAATCCTGGGAGGCACAGGCCATCGGGTTCTTGGGGCATTGCCCATTCGCCGCGCCCCCCGAGCGCAGCGGGCAGCTCGTTTTCACTCGTTTCATCAATCGAGCGCGCGCGTCCATACCCCCTCCCATACGATAATGAATGTGATTATCATTATCATGATGGTTCCCGAGAATGAGTGGAAACGCAACTGCTTTCAAACGAGGCGATGATGTTTCGACCTCCCCCACCCAAGTCGATACTTGGAGTGACTGGAGCCGCGCAGTCACCGCATGGTAGACTTCTGAGCGATTCGATCCGGGAGCCGCCCCATGCGCCGTATTGCCCCTCTCCTACTGCTCATCGCCCTCACCATCACCGCCGTCGGGTGCGCCGGAGGTGGCGGGGTCAGCTGGATCGCCTTCCTGGCCCTCCTGCTCTCCGTCAACCTGACGCTGGTCGCCTGCGGTTCAGATACCGGCAACGAGACGACCGCCACCGAGACAGACAGCGCCCTGACCGACACCACGGATACCGGGCTCGGTGACATCACCGCGACGGATATCGAGGAGTGCGACGGCGCCTGGGAGCAGACCTGCAGCGCAGACGGCGAGCTGGTGAAGGTCTGTTGCCCGAACGGCATGGCCTGCAACTACGGCATGAGCCTCATCATCTGCGACGACGGCTCCTGCGTCGATTATCCCGACACCTGCCCCGAGGACGAAGACGTCACCGAGCCCGACGTGTGGGACAAAGACGCTTCGGACGAGGACGGCTGGGACAAAGACGCTTCGGACGAGGACGGCTGGGACAAAGACGCGTGGGACAAGGACGTCCCAGAGAAGGACGTGTCGGACAAAGATGTCCCCGAAAAAGACGTCTCTGAGAAAGATGTGCCAGACAAAGATGTCCCCGAAAAAGACGTGCCGGACAAAGACGTCCCCGAAAAAGACGTGCCGGACAAAGACGTCCCCGAAAAAGACGTGCCGGACAAAGACATCTCCGATGAAGACGTCGAGGAGTGCGACGGCACCTGGGAGCAGATGTGCAACGAGGATGGCCAGGTCGAGAAGGTCTGCTGCCCAGCCGGCGTCGCGTGCAACTACGGGATGGGCATGGTGATCTGCAAGGACGGCTCCTGCGTCGTTCAGCCCGACACCTGCCCCGACGACAAGTAGACCCACAGGGAGGCTCCGGATGAGCCGGCGACCGATGCGCAAAGCCGGGGGTGCGTTCGAAGGGGGCCACAGCGCCTTGATGGGGAAGCCCATCGACTTCGCGCGGCTCGATCCCGCGACGATCCCCGAGGCCTACCGAGAGGCGGCCATCGCCGCCTGGCAGGAGCGGTTTGAGACGGAGTTCCGGTCCATTCAGATCATGACCCGGTTCATGACCGAGGTGGTCGGCGCGGGCGATCCCATCGACGTCTACGCCATGGTGGTCGACCTGATCGAAGACGAGGTGCGCCACATGGCGCTCTGCGGAGAGACCGTGCGCGCCCTGGGCCGCAACGCGGTGCTACCCGAACCTGTGGACATCCCGGAGTCCGAGGCGTTCCTCGCGCTCCCCATGGCCCACCGCGCGATGGCCACGGCGCTGTCCATGCTCGCCGTCAATGAGACCCTGAGCTGCGGATATATCGAGGACCTCGCCGCCCGCTGTAAACACCCCGTCATCGGGGCCGTGCTTCGAGCGACCATCGAGGATGAGACCGAGCACCAGGAGCTGGGCTGGGCCTACATCGAGCAGTCCATGACACGCTTCTCCGTGGAGCAGATGAGCGACTGGCGGACCATCGTTCAGGACGCTCTCGGGCCCCAGCGCCAGATGGCCGAGGCCGTCCTGGCCGAGATCCCCGAGGACAAACGTCACCTCGATGCCTGGCCGGACGCTGAGCTCGTGGAGTGGGGACTGTTCTCTCCCCAGCGCCAGGCCCTCGTCTTTCAGCAGACCTGGCGACGTGACCTCCGCCCTCAACTGGAGCGCCTCGAGCTCCTCTAGGCTCTTGGGCCTCGCACCCCTCAGGCGAAGCGCGAGGCGCGAGAACACGCGTTGAAGTCGCTCACCGGACATCTGGCCTACTCAGCCAGGTGCAGCACCGCGTGATCGATGAAGGCCCGAACCCTCGGCGCGAGGTGGCGGCTGGCGGGCCAGACCAGGGACGCCGTACCCGCCTGCTTGTCGTACTCGGGCAGGACCCGCACAAGCTCGCCGCGCGCGACCCAGGGCTCGCCTGTCATCGTCTCCAGAACCACGAGCCCGGCGCCGGCCAGGGCCAGGCGCTCGAGGGCAGAGGAGTCATCGACCAGCCACCTGGCGGCGGGAAACCGAAGAGGTGGACTGATCGCCTGCCCATTTCGTCGCCACTGGGCTTCGATGCGCTCGACCATGGAGTGGAGCGCGATCCGATGGCCACGAAGCTCGTGAGGGGAGCTCGGCTCACCCATCTCCGAGAGATATTGGGGGCTGGCGTAGATCGCCCACTTGAAGTTGAGCAATCGCCTCGACATGAGCAAGGCGCTGCCTGGAAGCTCTCCGGTGGGATGGAGTCGAAACCCGACGTCAAATCCCTCCTCGACCAGGTTCACCACCCGCATCGTGAGGACCATGTCGACCGAGGTCTTGGGATACTGAACCCCGAAGTCCCTCACGCATTGGATCACCTCACGGCTCTGTCCAAAGCTGGGCGTCGTGGTGATCCGCAGCGCTCCAGAGGGCTCCGAATCCGCCTGCAGGATCGCCTGCTCCGCGTTCTCCAGCTCGAGGAGCGCCGGTCGGGTCCGCTGGTAGAGCGCCTCTCCGGCCTGCGTCAGGCTGATGGCGCGAGCGGAGCGTCGAAGAAGCTCGGTTCCCAGGGAGTCCTCGAGGCGACGCACTCGGCGGCTCACCGTCGACTTAGGAAGGCTCATCCGCTTCGCCGCACCGCTGATGCTACCCGAGAGGCCGACCATGGCGAAGGTGTGGAGATCCGTAAGGTTCATAGGGACCTGAGCGTGACACCGTTCGTTCCACAAACGCAACAACTGGTTCGATATTTAGCCACTTGTCTCATAACCGCCACCCTGTAGAGTTCACCCAGGTTGCGACAGCGGTCGCGGCTCGCACACACGCTACAAGGAGGACGCAATGAGCACTCCCGTGGGCGCTTCGGGGCGCCCGGCTGTGCTCCATTTGGAGCCGGGTAAGTATGCCTGGTGTACCTGCGGGGAGTCGTTGAACCAGCCGTTCTGCGATGGAAACCACAGGGGCTCGGACTTCAAGCCCTTACTGTTCGACATCGTGGAGACGGAGCGCGTAGCGCTGTGCCAATGCAAGCAGACCGCCAACGGTCCGTTCTGCGACGGAGCGCACTCAAGACGCTAGGCAGCAGGGCGAGGCGTCGCGGTGAAGACGAGCCGACACGCTTCATCCACAGAACACACACGGGGCCTGATGCTCAGGCTTCTTGGCGCACAAGCAACAACCCTGATCCAGGAGAGACAATGAAAGCAACACAATACAACGCCCTCATCATCGCCGCGCTCGCGACGACGCTCGCTACCAGCGGCTGCGCAGAGGACCCCTCCAAGGCCGCCCCGCAGGCGACCGTGGGCGAGGTTAAGGCCGACGAGGCGAAGACCTCCGAGGGGACGAAACCACAAGCAGCAGCGGCCGCGACGAAGCCGGCGGCGGCAGCGAAGGCGCCAGCCGCATCCGGCAAGACCGTCGCGCTCGCAGGCACGATCGGATTCACCGGCTCAAAGGTGACGGGCTCACACGACGGCGTGTTCAAGACGTGGACGGGCAGCCTGGTCATGGGGAACAGCCTGGAGACCACCTCCTTGAGCTTCTCCGTGGACACGGCCTCGGTCTTCTCGGACCCGGACAACCGAAGCCCGTGGAGCGAGAAGCTCGACGGTCACCTCAAGAGCGCCGACTTCTTCGACGCCGGTACACACCCGCAGGCGACCTTCAAGAGCACAGCCATCAAGGAGGGCGGCGAGGGCGCGGCGACCCACACCATGAGCGGTGACCTGACCCTGCGCGGAGTGACGCGGCCGGTGACCTTCCCCGCCACCGTGAAGATCGATGGCGCGAGCGTCTCCGCGACGGCTGAGTTCACCATCCAGCGCACCCAGTGGGGCGTGAACTACAAGGGCAAGGCCGACGACCTGATCCGCGACGGCGTGGTCATGAAGATCAACGTGCAGGGCAAATCCTGACCCGCAGCCCACGAGCGACCGGTGAGCTGAAGCCTGACCCCCCTCCCACCTCCTAGGGAGCCCTGGGCGGCAGCTCGCCGGTCGACTCTGACCCTGCTCGTCGCGGCTTGGCCGGTGCGCCTCGTCGATGAGGACTCCCCATGTTACCGTCTGCGCGTTCTCTCAGAGCAGCGTGAACCAGGGGTAAGCCATGAGAACCCATACTGCGCTCGTTGTAGCGCTCATGATGTCTTCGTCCGCCTGCGGTGGCTCAACCGACGAGGCGGGCGCGCCTAACGTGGGCAACGATCCGGACGTCGATGCGTCCAGCCTGCAGACAGACACGACAGCGGATTCCTCGGCCATCACGCCCGACGCCGCGGACACGGCCTCATCGGACGCAGAAGAGGACACAGCGCCCGAGGCCGACTCCGAAGGGCCCGTCGACGCGGTGACGACCGACGAGCAGACGACGAGCCCGGACGCGCTGCCCGACACCGTTAGCGACGCCGCAGGGCCCGACATCACCGACGACGCCTTGAGCCCGCCGAACGACTCAAGCTCCGCGGAGACCTGCCCCCATGGATGGACCGGCGCGGACTGCGATGTGTGTCCCTCGAATTGGAG
>CALCNF010000057.1 GCA_937897815.1 uncultured Pseudomonadota bacterium
CGCTACGGGAGCCTGCGTAGAGGGCCCACCCATCGACTGCACACCCGAGCCCGACTTCGACGGGTGCGCCGGCGAGATGGAGTGCGACCCGTTCTTCGGGGGATGCAGCCTTGACCCTATGAGCGACCTCTTCTGTCCCATGGCCCCGAGTCAGTGCGACCAAACCTCCGGAGTGGTGGAGCCCGAGGATGGCGAGGTCGTCTCCTTTCAGCCGGGCTACTTCACGCTCCGAGACGACGAGCAGTGGGCCAAGCGTGAGGCGATTATCGACCAGATTGGGGCTCACTCGAGCGTGACGCCGACCTCACTCGAGTCGATCCTCATCAGCGACCTGAACCGCACGGCCACCTCGATCAACCTGCCGCTTATCGACTGCGTGAACGGCGGATGGACCTGGAACGACGGAGACCAGGATGTCGACTATTGGTGGCCTCAGGGCGTGACCGGAAGCGTGGACGGCTGGGGTGACATTGGCGCGGGCGAGAACGGCCTCGTGGCCGGAACCGACGTCATGATGGTGAGCTGGTACCACAAGGCCGAAGAGGACGGGAGCACCAGCAAGTACAAGGGCGTTCGGATCTCTATCGTCGACACCTGGGGCAAGAAGTACCGCCACGTGATCCTCGCTGAGCCCGTGTGTGACGGCGTGTTCAGCGGAGGCACGTGCAACGGGACCGCTGATTACGAGCCGCTGTCCTCCGCGTCGGCCTCGCTCCACGCCGGGGGGATCGTCTGGTACAAGAACTACCTCTACGTGGCAGACACCTCAAAGGGCTTCCGGGTCTTCGACCTCACGCGGATTCAGCGCGTCCAGACGGGTGAGAAGAACAAGCTCGGGTACGACGCCAGCGACGGCGTCTATTACGGCTACAACTATCGTTATGTGCTCCCCCAGGTGGGCGCCTACACCCTGTGCGGAGCGAGCTGCTGCGCCCGCTTCTCATGGGCGGGCTTCGACGGGACGACCGATCCTCCGAGCATGGTCGCCGGTGAGTATGTCTCCAGCTCCAAGCTGGGGCGCGCGCATCGCTGGGACCTCGACCCGAGCACGGGCAAGCTGGAGACCGCGTTCAAGGTGTCGAAGCCCTCGGGAGCCTACTTCCCTGGCGTATCGAATATGCAGGGCGGGCTGAGCGTCAACGGCCACTTCTTCTTCTCAAGCAGCAAGTCCAAGAACAGCTTCCCCCCCTCCGCGGCGACGCTCTGGGACGGGGCCCCGGGCGACAGCCTTGAGGACCATCAGTGGCCCAAGCTACCCGAAGACCTCTACTACGACGTGTTCACCGACCGGCTGTGGACCTGCACCGAGGAGCCCGCCACCTGGCTGGGCAACACGCGCTATTGTATCCACGTCGATCGCAGTGACGTGCAGAACAACAACTGCGATTAACCGTGTCGTAGAGGCGGGGACCCTCGCGCGCGCGCGAGCGAGCGCGCTCTACCTTTGGATGACCGGCGGGGACCCTCGACCGATCCGCGTCTTGATCGACGTCTGAGGAGCCCCCTCCCTCAGCACCTTTTTCGATTTCCCGATTAAGGAAAGGTGGGGTCGTCCCGTTGTCCAATGTGACCGCCGCTTCAACCGAGCCGACGCAGCGGTCAAAACCTCAATCCGTATGTCCAGCCGAGCTGGACAACCGGGAACCCCCGCAACCCTTAGGATTAATAGGAGTCGTGTTATGCATGGCTTGAGTATTCAGACAAACGCGAGCGCCGCACGTGCCAATATGCACACTCGCACCACCTCCGCAGCGATGACCAAGTCCATCGATCGCCTGTCGTCGGGACTTCGCGTCCGATCGGCCTCTGATGACGCCGCCGCGCTCTCCGTAGCGGAGCACATGCGTGCCCAGTCGCGGTCCATCACCAAGGCGACCCAGAACGCCAACGACGCCGTGGCGCTCATGAACGTGACCGAGTCCGGTTACCAGTCCATCGGCGACCTTATGGTCCGCATGCGAGAGCTGGCGGTCGAGTCGGCCAATGGCTCGCTCTCCGATACGGAGCGAGGCATGCTGGACGAAGAGTTCCAGGCCCTGGTCTCCGAGATCGACCGTGTCGCTGCGGTCGCCGAGTACAACGGCATCAAGCTCATGGACGGCACCGTGCCCTCCCTGACCTTCCAGGTCGGCTTCCGTAACACGGGCAACGATCAGCTCACCGTGAACCTGGCAGCCCAGACCGCTGCCGGTCTCGGCGTCGACGGTGAGGCTGTCGGCACGCAGGCCGCGGCGCAGGACGCGATCGCTACGATCGACGACGCCATGGAATCACTACTGACAGACCGAGCGGAGATCGGAGCAACAATCAACAACTTGAATTCAACCATCGCGCATCTCGGTACGACGGCGACGTCATACGGAGAAGCTCTGGGCACGGTCCGAGACGCGGACGTGGGCGCAGAGAGCACCGAATTTGCCAGGCATCAGGTGATGCAGCAGGCCGGTGTCGCGATGATCGCACAGAGCAACGCCATCGCGCAGAATGCGCTCAAGCTGATCGGTGGTTAACGCTCACCCGGGTGGTTCCCCAAGGCTCGGTGGCGGATCACCCAGTCGCGGGTCCGGGCTGCATCTTGAAGCGCACTTAGGATGCGGCCCGGACCTCGCGCGTTCCAATCTCAGTAAATTCCGAGCCCAACAACACTGAGACTGGAACGCACCCCTGAAGCGAGGCCGCCTTTCGAGGCGGCCTCGCACTTTTTTGTGGGGTCATCGACGGGCAGCCCGTCGCCCGGTTGCTCGACGATGAGCCCATCGGCAAGTACCCTGGCCAGACGGCATGCAGCGAAGACTCCCGACCTCGAGCAAGCTCACCGTCGCGCTTCTCTTGAGGCGCTCCAAGGTGTCGCTGCTCGCTCCCATTCTCCTGGCGCTCCTCCTTGGCGGCTGCGACTTCTGGCCGTTTGGTCAGAGCCGCTCAAACGCTCCGACTCAGGACGCGAATCCGTCACCGTTCGCCAGATCAGCCAGCGCGTGCCCCACGGCGTGCGCCATGGCCAGCGCCTCCAAGCACGAGCTCACCCTGCTTTTGGGTAGCGAGAAACTCCCATCGGAGCTCGAGTGGGGACGGCCCTACGTCGATGGCGCTGGTTTTCAGGCCTTCTCGAAGTGCATCGGTGAGGAGACCGAGAGCCAGGAGCGGATCGCCGAGTGCCTGAAAGAGGCCCACGATGCGTGCATCAACGCCTGCCAGCAGGAGGAGAGAGCGCGCGTCGCGCGAAAGAAGGAGCGCCACCATGGACGCGACG
>CALCNF010000058.1 GCA_937897815.1 uncultured Pseudomonadota bacterium
GCACGGATGTCGGTGACCGGTATGTCGTCGCCCACATGCGCAAAGGCGGCTACCGAATCGGTGGTGAGCAGAGCGGCCACATCGTCATGCTCGATCACACGACCACGGGGGACGGACTGCTGACGGCGCTTCAAGTGCTCGCGGTGGCCGTGGACCGCCAGCTTCCCTTGTCGGTCTTCTGCGAGCTGGTAGAGCGCGTACCCCAGGTTCTGAAGGGGGTCTACGTGACCTCTAAGCCCGCCATCGACACGCTCCCCACCGTCGCGCAAGCCATCCAGGACGCAGAGGCCCAGCTGGGAGAACGCGGACGGGTCCTCGTTCGTTACTCAGGGACCGAGCGCAAGTGCCGAGTCATGCTCGAAGGGGATGATGAGGCGGAGCTCCACGCACTGGCCGACCAGATCGTGGAGGAGATTCAACAGGCCATCGGCCAGCCGTAAACCACTCGCGAGCAGGAGCGATCATGCAGACCCGCCTCGGTGTGAACGTCGACCACGTAGCGACCATCCGACAAGCCCGTGGAACCCTCTACCCCGACCCGGTGACGGCCGCCTCTATGGCAGAGCTGGCCGGAGCCCACCAGATCACGATCCACCTCCGCGAGGATCGGCGACACATCCAGGACCGCGACCTGCGCATCATGCGTGAGACCGTTCAGACGCGACTCAACCTGGAGATGGCCTCGACTCAAGAGATGCTGGAGATCGCCCTGGCGGTTCGCCCCGACTGCGTCACGCTCGTGCCTGAGAAGCGCGAAGAGCAGACGACGGAGGGCGGTTTGAACGTGGCGGACGCGACCGATGAGCTCGCCGCGACATGCGATCGACTCATGGCGGCGGGCATCGATGTCAGCCTCTTTATTGATCCTGACAGCCGCTCGATTGAGGCCTCCAGCCGACTCGACGTGCACGCTATCGAGCTCCATACAGGCGACTATGCCGAGGCGGCGGACGAGGACACCCGCAATCACGAACTGAAGCGCCTCCAGCAGGCGGCCTCCCTGGCCGCAAGCTGCTCACTCATGGTCGCCGCGGGACACGGGCTGGACTACGTGAACACTCCGGAGGTCGCGGCGATACCAGAGGTCGAGGAGCTGAACATCGGGCACTCGATCGTGGCGAGGTCCATCTTCGTCGGGTTCGACCAAGCGGTCCGCGAGATGCTCGCGCTCATGCGCTCCGCCTGATTTGGGCCCCTTGGATCCCGAGGGCCGAGAGCGCGTGACGCTCGCGGCGGAGATCCGGGAGATGGACAGGAGGTCCATCGAGGAGCTTCACATCCCCGGCCGCGTCCTGATGGAGCTGGCGGGCGCCGGGTCGGCGCGCGTGATCCTGGACCGGGTGCCCAGGGCGCAAGGCCGCGCGGTTATCCTCTGTGGACCCGGTGGCAATGGCGGGGACGGATATGTGGTAGCCCGGCACCTCCATGACCAGGGCTGGACTGTGCGATGCCTGAGCGTCGTTCCGCCTGAGACCCTTCAGGGAGAGAGCCGGGAGAACCAGGAGCTCTGGGCCGCGCTCGGCGGAGAGACCTTGAGCGTTGGCGACGCGCCGACCGCGCGCATGAGGCACCACCTGGGTCATGCGAACGTGATCGTGGACGCCCTCTACGGCACGGGCCAGCGACAGGTGACGGCGCCGGGCACCCTCCAGCTTATGGAGTGGTCCAACGAGGCGACCCACGGCCAGCGAGTCGCCCTGGATGTTCCGACGGGCGTGGCCGCCGACTCAGGCGTCGCTCCTGGTGCCGTATTCAACGCCCATTTCACCACGACCTATGGGCTGGCCAAGCCCGGTCTCTACCAGGAGGCAGGCCTGCTCCATGCGGGCGAGGTCATCGTGCTCCCCATTGGCCTTCCCGCGGAAGTGGTGGACGCGGTCGGGGCCTCGGTCCGACGCGTGACCAGGAGCTTCGTGACCGCACTCATTCCGGAACGAACGCGCGACGGCCACAAGGGCACCTTCGGTCACGTCGGGGTGGTCGGCGGCGCCCTGGGCATGGAGGGCGCGAGTCTGCTCGCGGCCCGCGGCGCCCTTCGCTCTGGCGTCGGGCTGGTCACCTGGAACATGCCTTCTGGCGTGCAGCGTGACCTTGAGTTCCCCGAGGTGATGACCCACGACGCGTCATGCGGGTTGGACACAAGGAGCGGAACGCTGGTGGTGGGGCCTGGCCTGGGGACCTCCGCCGACGGCGCGCGGCTCCTTGAGCTCGCCCTGGAGAGCGGCCGGCCTCTGATCCTGGACGCTGACGCCCTCACGCTCCTGGCGCAGCTGGAGCTCAAGGCGCCCCCAGGGAGCATCCTGACCCCGCACCCGGGTGAGGCCGCGACCCTCCTCGGGACGACCGTGCAGGAGGTTCAGAGTGACCGCCTAGCGGCTACGCGGCATCTGAGCGACGCCTACGGGGCCACCGTAGCCCTCAAGGGCGCTGGGACCGTTATCACGAGCCCCGGTGAGCCGATCTGCCTGGTGGACATCGCCTGCCCTGCCCTCGCCATACCCGGTTCGGGCGATGTGCTCGCCGGGATCATCGCGGGCTTGCGCTCCCAGGGCCTGAACGCCTCAAGCGCCGCCCAGGTCGGGGTTTGGCTCCATGGACGTGCGGGTGTCACCCTTGGACAGGCCTCGGCGAACCGAGGGGTCCTCGCCTCGGAGATCGCAGACCGGCTGCCCGCGACGATCAGCGACGTGCTCTCGGGGCGTTAGCGAGCCGCGAGCTCGGCGAACACCTGGTCCGGGTCCTCTACACCGCGGAGCTTGGCGAGGGCCTTCGCCTCGATCTGACGAATTCGCTCGCGCGTCAGGTGCAGGTGGCGACCCACCTCTTCGAGGGTGTAGCCGCGCCGCTCCATGATGCCGAAGCGCTTCCGGAGGATGATGGCCTCTCGCTCCGTGAGCGTTGACAAGAGGCTGCGGGCGGCGCCGCGGACGCTCTCCAGGCCGGCGCGCTGCTCAGGAGTCGGCGTGTTCTCGTCCGCGATGAAGTCCCCGAACTGGCTGTCCTCTTCGTCACCCACCGGCGTGTCCAGCGAGACCGTCGTCTTGGCGAGTCGGCCCATGCGAGCCACGAACTCCTCTTCGATCTCCAGCTTGGCGCTCAGCTCCTTATCGGTCGGCTTGCGACCCAGCTCGTGCTCCAACTCGACTCGAGCCCTCGTGATTCGGTTGAGGGCCTCAACAAGGTGGACGGGGATGCGAATCGTGCGGCCCTGATCGGCCATGGAGCGCGTGATGCTCTGGCGGATCCACCA
>CALCNF010000059.1 GCA_937897815.1 uncultured Pseudomonadota bacterium
CGACGCCGACTGCTTTGACGGAGACAACTGTACGGTCGACGCGTGCTTGAACTTCGCCTGCGAGAACGTGCCGGTCGCCAACCCCGAGTGCTGCAACACGGACGCGGAGTGCGATGACGGAAACGAGTGCACCATCGACTCCTGCGACCCGGACATCGGCTACGAGTGCATCCACCCGGTCGACCTGGACAACGAGATCTGCTGTGAGGACGACTCGCACTGCGATGACAACGACACATGCACCATCGATACGTGCAACGAGGGCCAGTGCGGCTGGGTGAACACCTGCTGCTTCTCCGACGAGGAGTGCAACGACTTTGATGACATCTGCACAGTGGACAGCTGTGTCGACGGCGCCTGTGTCTACCAATTGCAGGACATCGAGGGCTGCTGTGAGCCCGAGCCTCTCAATGAGGACTTCGAGGGCGCGGCTGGCGGCTGGACCTACACGGGTGGAAACGGCGGGTGCCAGTGGCAGATCACCTCGGGCCAGGCCAAGAGCCCAGTGCAGTCGCTCTATTACGGGAATGTGTCTTCTGGGAGCTTTGACTGCGGTGAGAGCAGCGGCTCGGCCCAGTCCCAGGCCTTCGATCTCCAGGAGGGCGTCGGCTACAACCTCAAGGCCTCCATCTACATGGACACCGAGGGGTCCCCCACCTACGACAAGCTCTTCCTGTATGTCGTCGGCGCCAACGGCACCCAGAACGTCTGGACGAAGCCGTACATCACGACCAAGCAGTGGTTCGACATCAACATCAACCTCAACGCCTGGGCCGGCCAGTCTGTCTCATTCAAGTGGACCTTCGACTCGGTCGACAGCCTGGTGAACGGCGGTCAGGGCGCCTTTGTCGATGACATGCTCCTCACCTCGACCTGCGAGGCTGTCCCGTGCACAGCGCCCGCGGACTGTGATGACGGGCTGGGGCTGAGCACGGATCAATGCACCAACGGCGAGTGCACCTACAGCTTCTAGACCCGCAGGCTCAGCAGAGCTCGTCCGTCTCGATGTGCTCGACCACGAAGAAGTTCACGGCGTCGTCGAGACCATAGGCGACTACGGGGCGCTCTTCGCCACGGTCCACCTTCTGAGTGACGATGTACGGCCGGTCTTTGCCCAGGAGGGCGCGCAACCGTGAGATGGCGACCTTGACCTTGGTCTGCATGCTGCCGCTGTCCTGCGCTCCCCAGACCTCCTCGGCGAGCTCACGCATGGTGAACGCGCCCTCCGGATGCCGCAGGAAGTAGAGGAGGAGCGGGAGGATCACGCGCTTCTCGGCCAGGGAGATGTCATCGCCACGATGCACCAGGAGCTGCTCGTGAACGAGGAGCACAAGGTTGCTGTCCCCCTCATCTCCAACCAGCTGATTGACCTGCCGTGCGTTGGCACCACGAGAGCTGTCGCGGTTGGTGATGACATACTCTTCGTCGAGGTCGGCCTTGCGCCTGTAGTCCTTGTGGCGAGCGACGGTCTCCTCGCTCATACCCTGCAGCGGCCCCAGATCATCAACGGGTCGACTGAGCCGGGTGAGCAGCTCACGGCTGTACGCCTTGATGGACTCGGTCCCGTAGCAGAGGCCCACGTACATCAGGGTCTCCGCGTCCGGGCCCATCTCAAAGATGAAGCCGCGAGCCAGAGCCCGCTGACAGCAGCCATCAAGGAGCTCGAAGGCCTCCTCGGGAGTCTCTTCGTCTCCAGCCAGGAAGGCCTGATGGAGCCACATGGCCTTCCGCCAGGTCAGGCGGTCCGTGTCATAGTGCAGGCCGAGCTGCTTGAGTCGCTCGATCGCCCGCTGGAGTTTCGCCAGCGCCTGAGGGTACTGACCCATCGACGCATCCAGGGTGGCCTGCGCCTCCAGGTGGAGCATCACCAGGTGAGCGTCCGTTCTATTGCGCGAGTGGAGCAGACTCGTGGACTGCAGGAGGAGCAGCTTCGCCTCGTGAGGGCGGTGGTTGTACGCCAGGACGATCGCCATGGAGTCCAGCACCTCGACCTTCACCCGGGTGTCGTTGGTCGTCATGATCAGGTCGAGCGCTCGCGTGAAGCAATCGCTGGCCTCATCGATGAGCCCCAGGGAACCATAGAAGCGCCCGATAGTCGTCAGGGTGCGCGCCACCGTCGACGGGCGCCCAGAGTCAATCACCGCATCATAAGCGGTGTGCAGGTGATAGATGCCCTCGTCGAACTCACCGGTCATGACCAGAGTGAAGCCCAGGAGATATGAGGCCCGCGCGAAGAGATCCGTATCGGTCTCGTCCTTCAGGAGCTCCACGGCCCGCAGGAGGTGGTCTCGACCCACACGATGCCGACCCTGTCGGGTCGCGATCAGTCCCAGCCTGTTCAGCGCGGCGGCCTGCTCCCGTCGCGCCCCCATGTCGACCGCCAGCTCGAGGGCCTCCTCGAAGATCTCGCCGGCCCGATCGTAGGCACCCGCCGCCAGCTTCGCGGTTCCCAGCAACTCCAGGAGCTCCAGGCGAACCTCGCCTGCCAACTTCGCATCGCGCTTCGGGATCAAGCCTCGTCGCTCCGCCTGAGCCAGGTAATCCAGCCCACGACGGCAGTAGGTCCGCGCCTCGCTCTGCATCGCGCGGCGCCAATACATCCAGGCGAAGCCCACAGACACCTTCGCATGCCAGCGCCAGGCCTGAGGGATCTTCTTCTGGGTCAGGAGCTCCTTCTTGCAGCGCTCTAGAGCCGCCTTGGACGCATCCCAGTCCCCGTAGGTCGCGGCCGTTCGGCCACGGTAATAGTTGGCCCAGTAGGGCAGCTCATCGAGCGCCTCGTCGAGCTCCAGCAGCCAGTGTCGCACGCGCGCCTGGTGCCCCCCGTAGAAGAAGCGCTCAATGTGCTCCTCCAGGATCTCCAGAGTCGTCTCATATTCGCCGCCGGCGAGCAGATGATCGAGGGCGCTCGGATCCGGCTGACCGTCCACGCTCGCGAGGTGCGCCCCAATTCGGCGGTGGATCGCGGGAACCGTGTCCTCCCCCTCCGAGGCCAGGAGCCGTACGAGCGATCCCCTCAAGAGCTCATTGAACTCCAGGACCTCGGCGTTCCGGCGCGAGGGCAACAGCAGCTGCATGGAGCACAGCTGCTCGAGCTTGTCCTCCGTCGCCTTTGCGCGCTTCTTGCGCTCCTTCGCTGTCGCCGCCTTGCCGAAGCGAGAGGTCTTCGGGTCCCACAACAGCTCCGTAGCCTCCCGCGCCGCGGGCGTGATGCGAGGGAACACCGAGATGCGCTTCACGAACGCCTGCAGCTCGTCGTCGAGACCATCGAGGATCTTGCCGACAACGAAGTCCGTGACCGACTCCTCGCCTCCCTTCAGGTCCGCGAGCAGCGCACGAGCGTCCTCCGTCGGCAAGGTTCGAAAGGTGTCCCGCATCAACCCAACCAGGCCGGGCCAGCCGCCCGTTCGCTCCCGGAACTGGGGTACAAGGTCGTCGATCTCCTCCAGATCCACGAACGGCGTGAGCAGGTCGAGGATCTCCTGAGTCGAGAAGGCGAGGTCCGTGGCGGTCACGTGGAGCTTGGTCACCGTCGGATCGGCGACGTTCAGATCGGCTGGTATTCGGAGCCGCGAGGCGAGCACAAAGTGCACCTTTGGCGGGCGATCATGAACCATCGCCGACAAGACCTTGCTGTTGGGTCCACCCGGCTCGAGCACGTGCAGGTTGTCGAGCAAGAGCGTCACGTACTGGACCGCCAGCGGCTGCAGGACGCGCGACAACACGTAGGACAGACGACCGCCATACTCCTCCGGTGGTGCCCCGCGGCGCATGGCCTCAAGCGGCCGAAGATCGGCCTCGGGGATCGCCGTCTCGATGGACTCACGCAGAAGATCAAGGAGGACCCCTGGCTCCTGTTCAGCCTCCGCGACGTCCACGTAGACCACGGCCGTGCTCTTCAGGTCGGACGCGACGTCCTGGATCTCACGGAGTAAGCATGTCTTGCCGAACCCCGCGGGGGCCGTGATCGTCGAGAGCACGGGGCCTCCATCTTTTGAGATGAAGTGGCCCGAGAGTCGTCGGCGTGACAGGAGAGAGGGGAGACTCGTCTTCTTTCGTCGAGGCATGTGGGGTCACCTGCGCTGTCTTGCTATCCCAATCGACCCAAGAGTAGACGCGCCAACCCGGAGTTACAAGCCTTAGTTCGCGGTTTTTTTCGATGTAACCCTATAGAGGCCGACGCGGAGGCTCTCGCCAGTGGGATACAACTCGAACGCGAGGTCGCCGTAGTTCGTAACCCGCCGTTCAAAGACGGGCTCGACCACGTATTCTTTGAGCACCTCGCCGCAGATGGGTAGCGGTGCCTCCCCCTGAGGTTGAGGGCGTCCATCCTCGCGGAGATCGGCGTAACACCGCATCCCGAGTAGGGCATAATGGCCCCCATCGCAGCTCTCGGCCTCAGAAATGCCGACCAGATTCGTCACCGCGATGTGAGCGTGGTTGGCGCGCAGGAGATACAAGGGGTTGTGGCGAGGCGTCTTCTCCGCAGGTGGCGGGTCACCGTATCCCATAGTCGCGAGGCACCGCGCGTCGTCAGGGAGTCGATCGAGGGTTTCACGCCAGAGGCGCTCTTCGACGTCCTCGTTGGTGGGCTTGAACATCTCGTGACCGTTGTAGACGGAGCCCACCAGAAGCACGAGGCCGGCCAAGGCCAGCTTCGAGCGGCCGCCGCGTCCCCGGCCGACGCGAGCCTCGAGCCACTCCCAGCCCATACCCAGGAGCGGTAGCGCGAGGAGGAGCGCGGGAACATGAAGGCGAGGGACGCTCACCTCCACCAGGTCGACGCTGGTCAGGAGCACCCAGAGAATGGCGACCGCGAGGGTGGTCAGAGCGCGCTTGGTCTTGAGCGATCCCACGACACCGGCGGCCAGGAGCGGCGTGAGCCCAATCGGCGTGAAGGTGATGTTCGCGAAGACGCCAACCCACAGGATCGACCCGAGCGCGACCACGACCGGGTTGTCCAGGGCGGGCAGCGCCCCCGAAGCCGAGAGGTCTCTCGCCGTGGAGATGACGGTGACCAGATGAATCCCGATGAGCAGGAGCCCAGCCAGCAGCGCCGCGAAGGTAGAGAGCGCCTCACGACGCCATCGGAGCCCGGCGAGCCAGGACCAGACGGGTATCGCGCAGACCACGAGCGCGATCTCAGGGCGCGCCGTCGCGGCCGCGGCCCCCCAGATGGCCGCCTCGCCCACGCGAGCCTCCTTGCCCAGGGTGAGCGCGCGCATCGCCAGAAGCACGAAGAGCGCCGGCCCAACCACGATGCTCTCGGAGCTGTGGGCCCGCCACAGCACCGGCGCGAGGGCCATGGCCCAGGCGGCGATCGCGAGCGCCCGCGGCCTCGATGGGTAGAGCCGCCGCCCCAGATCCCAGGAGACGAGGACAAGGATGAGGCCCAGGATTCGATTCGCCGTCTGGAGGACGGCGTGGTCATGACCGAACGTCCACATCCAGGGGCCATACGTCCACAGAGCGCCAGCTCCGTAGCGAGGGATAAGACCATCCACCAGGTGGCTCACCAGATCGTAACCGCCGAAGACCATCACCATCCGCGCTGGAGCCAGAGCGTGCGCGACGACGGCGAAGAGTAGAGCGCCCAGCAGCCATCGGCGCGTCCGCGGGTGAGAGGCCCAGCCCGAGAGGGCGTCACGCCCCATCTGATAGAGGGTCAAGAGCAAGAGCACCCAGGCGGCGGCCACCAGTCCGGCGACGACCCTGTGCTGCGCGCGCTCCGAGTCCGTTCGTGCCCGCCACTCGGGCCAGCCCTCACGAAGAGGGGGCGTCTCGGTCCAGGGCTGATCGGCGAGACGAAAGCCACCACCCTCCGCGGAGCGAAGCGCCGCGGTGAGGCGCCGTGCCGCGCGCTCAAGCCGGGGCTCTAGCACGCGAAGGTCGTCGGACTGCAGGGCCATGCTCACAGCGTGGTGCTCCGTCACCATGAACGCGTCGTCGCTGACCGCTCGTGGGCGTACCTGGATCGTGCCCCGCCCCTCGGGGCAGCTCAGATGGGCGAGCAGCGCGTCACCGTCAAACCGTGTCGGGCTGGAGGCGCACTCCCCGCCCGCCAGAGGGAGCACCAACTCTTGCGGAAGCGCGGGGCGCTCTACGGCGGCGCGCGGGGGAATCACAACCCAGGCCACAGCCAGGCCCAGCGCCAGGGCGAAGCCGAGGCCGGGACGGCGTCTCCGAACCGCGACGACAAGCAGCAAGAGCCAAGCGAGTCCGCCGCAGACGGTCCACCCAGACAGGACCGAGGAGGACCCCGCGTTGGAGGCCGGAAGGGCACCGTCTCGATCCGCGTGGTCGGTCCAACCGAACCGCTCCGCGAGCTGAAGAACCTCCCCGTCCGCGAGGGGGGTCTTCAGGGCCGCGTCCAGCCACCAACCCGCGGCGTCATAACGCCCCTCCTCGTAGGCACGAGCCGCCATCATCGAGAGCAGGCGGGGCTCGTGGGGCAGCTGTTGAAGCAGGTCAGGCAGGCTCTGTTCGGGGACATGGCCCGCGGCGAGCCAAACGGAGTAGGCGCCGTCCGGTAACTCAGGCACCTCATCGGAGGGCCGCGCGAGACGGCGTCTTACCTCTCTTTCGTCACCGCCCAGCAGAAGCTGAAGTGCCGTGGAGACCTCCGGAGCTAGACGCTCTTCGGTGAGGGGTGCTCCGCTGAGGCGCGCGGAGAGGCGAGCTGTGAGTTGGTCGCGTTCCGCTTGAGCCTTGTCCTGATCGACGTCACCGGTGTCTTCATCAGCCGAGTCGCCGGGCGTCTTGTGCACGCGCCAGACGATCTGGGCTCCGGGTCGCTCCAGGTGCTCCTTAAGCGCCTGGAGCACCCCAGACGACAGCCCGGGAGCGCTCCGAATCCACCCCTGCCGGGTCTGGATCCAGTCCGAATCCGTGCCCCCCTCCCCTCGTTCACCGCGGAGGGCGACCGTGACGCTCCCGGTCTCCCCCTCGAGGTGCACGTCGATGCGCTCGCCCGCGAGCTCCCAACGGTCGACCGTCCAGCCGCCCGTCAGGCTGCTTCCTGCTGGCCCAACGGCGCGCCGAACCTCCAGGTTCTGAGACGGCTCGATAACCGCGGTCGCTGAGGCCCCAGGCGCCCAGGCGGCGAGCAGCAGCAGGACCGCGAGCCGCAGCGCGGGCGTGCGGATCAAGAAGGCGCCTCTCCTGATCGACGCCGGCGGATCAGCCACAGAGCGCCGCCCGCTACGAGCGCGGAGGTGGCGATGAGGCCAATCCCCTTCGTCTCCTGCCACCAGGCCTTGCGCGGATGCTCCCAGGGGCCCGCGCAACGCTCATGGTTCTCAGCATGGCAGACGAGCAGTTCGTCGTACATGACGCGAACCCGGGCCTGCTTCTCGATGCTCGCGTGAGGCGTCCCGTCCGTGAGCGCCAGGTAGCGCCCGAGGTCGTCGATGGCCAACTGACGCTCCGTGTCTCGGGTGATCTCCGCGCGACAGTAATAGACATCCGGGTCGACGACGGGCAGGAGCGCGGCCGCGTCGAGGAGCTCTCGCGCGGTCTTTCCATCGCCCATATTGAAGGCGTTCATAGCCCGGTAGACAAAGATCCGGGGCTCGTCATGGAGCTTGTCTTTCAGGGGCATGAGCCAGCGGTTGCTCTCCTCGAATTCGTTGCCGTAATGGAGCAGGACCCCGACCATGAACGGCGCGACCACGTCGTCTGGATGCTTCTTGTGCCAGGACTTCCACTCCTCGATGGCCCGCTCGGTGTCCTGGCCACGGAGGTACATGGCCAGCAACATGCCAAGGTTTCCCGCCTGTCGGTGCTCACCGCGGACGATCTCCTCCATGGTCCTCACGGCGTCTTCGTGTTGCCCAAGGAGCCGATACGCGCTGACCTTCATCATCATCAACTGATGCTC
>CALCNF010000060.1 GCA_937897815.1 uncultured Pseudomonadota bacterium
CCGAGCCGATGGCGGGCGTCGTGAATCCCTCGCCAGGGACGGTCCAGAGCACCGATCCGTCGGCAGCCGAGAGCCCAACGAGACCCGTCGCGTAGCCAGCGGTCACCACCACCTCGCCTGAGCGCACCGGCGTGGCGTCCACGTCCACGAACTCGTCGGCGTCACCCGCCAGATTCACGGACCAATCGGTCGCGCCATCGATGACCGCGTACGCGACGACCTGTCCATCCGAGGTTCCTGTGACCACGCGATCTTCTAAGACGAGCGCGCCCGCTTGCCCCGAGATCGTGAGGTCGGAGCGGTGGGGCCTTCGCCGGTCCCAGAGTCGCTTGCCGGTCTCGATATCGAGGGCGATGAGACGGTTGTCGGTGGTCGTCACGAAGAGACGCTCTGCAGCGACAGCGGGCGCTGCGAGAATGCCACCAACGCCCAGGGGCTCGGTCTGCCAGACTGCACGTCCGTTGCGCGTGCTCAGGCGGCGCACGGTCCCATCGAGGGAGGCCACGATGATGTCTCCGCCCACAATCACGGGCGCGGCTAGGTTCACTCCCAGGGTCTCAACGCTCCAGACCAGCTCACCAATCCGCGTGTCGATCGCGCGAATCTTACGGTCACGGCCAGGCAGCACCAGGAGATCGGCGCCGCTGGGCGCCCCACCCGCTACCAGGGCGCCCTGCCCTCGCTCCATGGGTTTGTATTGAAGCTCACCCATTCCGTAGAGGGTGGCCAGGTGCTCCATGGCCGGCACAGCGGGGTTGGACGTCGCCGACCTTCGCAGACAAGTCGCTTCATCCGCGACGCCCGCACAGTCCTGAGCGGCGGCCGCCCTGGCGACACCGGGCGCGTCCATCGGCGCCACGCTGGAGCCGTCCGGGTAGCCGCGTAGATGGGGCGTGCAGGCGGCGAGGACGCCGACCAGCGCTAGAACCAGGGCCCGCAGCATCGCGCTACTGCAGCAACGCCAGGCGGTTCTCGATCTCCGCGTAAAGATAGGGCTCGGTCAGGGCTGCGTAGATGTCTCCCGGCGGCGTCTTCGGACGCGGACCCAGGGCCTTCGAGGCCTCCTCGTAGGCGGTTCGCGCCTTGGTGACATCTCCGTCCTTCACGGAGAGCGGGTTATCGAGATCACCCATCGCCATGAAGGCCAGGGCCTTGAGGGAACCTTCGCTCTGAAGCGCCAGGTTCTGATAGGCCTCGATGGCCCCCGCCTTATCACCGGCGGCCGCCCGGGCCTCAGCCAGCGCGTGGAGCGCGCTCGCCTGGAGAGAAGACTGGGGGTTCGCCGTAACCCAGCTGCCGAGCCTCTCAGCGGCGCCCTTGGGATCGCCGGCCTGAGCGGCGACGGCCGGAGCCAGCGCCGAGAGGGCCACATGCGCCTTGGAGCTGGGCCGCGCCGTCACGTAGGCGTCGATCGCTGTGTTCGCCGCCTCAAGAGCCGCGGCCCTCGTGTCGTAGCGCTTCTCGTCGGGGTCAACCTCGACTCCCGGGGGCGCCTCTCCGATCGGCGCGCTGAGCGGGGCCAAGGCCTGGCTCAATGCATCCGAGTCCGCGTAGACCTCCGCTTGGGAGTTGTTGTCCATCACGGTCGCGACACCGCCACCGACCACGAGCACGCTCGCGGTGATCGCCAGGTGTCGCCAGTAGTTCTCGATCCAGGTCCAGAGCCCCTGGAGCTTCACCTGGACCTCATCGGGAGCTCGGAGCTCCTGCTTTGTCATTCGCTTGAGTTTCTTCGCCACGTTTTCCTCACCGGCCAGCGATGTTCAGCCGGACGCGTATACCCACGCGCGCGCTCGCCTGTCAACGCGCCTGTGCATGGGTCGCGCCGGTCGACCGCCGCCCGGGGTTTGACACCCGCCAACGTCACCCGTATCTACCGGCCATGTGGCTCCTAAGAATTTCAGTGCTCGCCCTGCTGCTCGGGCCAAGCTCATCGGCGCTGGCCGAGGCGGATGAGACCGTCGTTTGGGCAGGCGCTCAGGGGATCTCGTGGAGCCGCGTCGAGGCGGGCGTGACCTCGCCCGGCACGGCAGCGACCGGCGCCGTGGGGGCCCGCTATGGCCTCGATGACTTCTGGGAGGTCAGCGGACAGCTCGGCGGAGGCGCGAACCTCGCCGAGGGACGTGGTGGAGACCTCGTCATGACCGCGAGCCTGGAGGCGCGCTACATCATTGACGCCCTCACCTGGGTTCCGTGGGTCTGCGCAGGGGCCGGCGGGCTCGCCCGGGATGGGCTTGACGATCAGGGGGTTCGCCTGGACCTGATGGGCCACCTGGGCGTCGGCGTCGAGTACCGCCCCGCGCGAGACTGGGGCCTGAGCTTCGCGACTCGACTGCACGCACCGCTCACGGACCCTCAGCGTTCTTCAGGGCCGCTGGAGATCACCCTGGCCTACGCCTGGTACCTGGACTGAACCGTCTCAGCGCTGGCGCAATAGCATCCGAAGCGGTGTCCCGGAGAAGTCCCAGGTCGCGCGCATTCGGTTCAGCAGAAAGCGTCGGTACGAGAAGTGCAGAAGCTTGGGCTCGTTGACCCAGAGCAGGAAGGTCGGCGGAGAGATGGCGACCTGCGAGCCGTAATAGATCTTCAAGCGGCGGCCCTTCTGGGTTGGCGGCTGCTTGCGACGGACACAGTCAGCGATGAAGCGATTCACGGCGCCCGTGGAGACACGGTGCTGCATCCGGCGATGTACCCGATCGATCTCGGCGAAGATCTTGTGGGTGCGCTGTCCAGTCTTGCCGCTGATGAAGATGACCGGCGCGTGGCGGAGGAACTTCAGCTGATCGTGGAGCCGATGAATGAACGCTCCAGCGGTTCCAGTCTCTTTGTTGTCGACCGCGTCCCACTTGTTCACGAGAATCACGCAAGCGCGGCCCTTGTCGACGATCATCCCCGCGAGCTTGGCGTCCTGCTCCGTGACGCCGATGGTGGCGTCGATGAGGAGAAGGCAGACCTCGGAGCGATCGATGGACTTGAAGCTCTGGATGATGCTCACGCGCTCCAGATGGGTCTTGATCCACTTGCGCCGCCTCACACCCGCCGTGTCGATCACCAGATAGCGGCGCGGGCTCCGGGCCACCTCGACCCTTCGCTGCGCCTCCTCTACGGCCCGCTCGGCCGCTCCAGTATCGCTGGGAGGGCGCCAATCGGAGCTCTCGACGTCAACGCTAGGCGGGACGAGGCTTTGGGGCTCAATGGACTCATCCTCGAGCTCTTCGTCGTCCTCCCAGCTCATGGGCTCTTCGGCGAAGACCACGAGCCCTTCATCGTCCTCCTCATCGCGCTCGTCCTCGAGCTCATTGGCCCACTGGACCTCAGCCTCGAGCGCCCGCTGTGCCTCCTCGAGCTCAACGGAAGCCTCGTTCAAGGCTTCTGGATCGTGGGGACGCTCGATCAAGGTATCGATGGCGTCACGGGTGGTCCCTGGGACATCGCTGACCAGGAGGCGATCCTGGCCGAGGAGTCGATTGATGAGGGTCGACTTCCCCGCATTGGGTTTACCGACAACGGCCACACGAACGAGGGCAGCGTCGTCCGAGAGCTCGTCCTCGTGGCCGACCTTCGGGAGCGCATCGAAGACGGCCTCCATGAGGTCGTACACCCCGCCTCCATGCTGAGCGCTCACGCTGAAGAGACGCTCGACGCCCATCTCCCAGAACTCGGCCGTGAGCTTCTCATGGCTGGGACCATCGATCTTGTTCACCGTGTGAAAGGCCAGGCGCCCGGTTCGGGCCATGAGTCGGGCGATCTCCTGGTCGGAGGGGACCAGGCCCTCCCGGCCGTCGTAGAGCACGATCACCGCGTCAGCCTCGTGGATGGCGATCTCCGCCTGAGCGCGCATCGCGGCCAGCATGCCCTCGTCCGCGGACGGCTCAAAGCCACCCGTATCGATAACGTTGAACCTGCGGCCGAGGATCTCTGCCTCGGCGTAGTGGCGGTCGCGGGTGACGCCTGGCAGGTCCTGCACGATGGCGTTGCGCCGACCGACAAGGCGGTTGAACAGCGTCGACTTGCCTACGTTGGGCCGACCTACGAGGGCGATGGTGGGTAACGCCATGACTAATTCCCGTCGTAGCCGAGCTTGCGCAATCCCGCGCCGCGCTCGGTCCACTTCGCCTCGACCCGCACGCGCAGGTCCAGGTAGACCTTGCGCTCCAGGAAGCGCTCAAGGCGCACGCGGGCGGCCTGGCCGATGGACTTCAGCCTCGTGGCCCTCTTCCCGATCACCATGCCCTTCTGGCTCTCCCGCCCGACGTGAATGGTGGCCTGAACGACCACAAGGTTGCCCTCCTCGGTCCAGGAGTCGACTCCGACCGCGGTGTGATACGGGAGCTCCTGCTTCAGCTGCAAAAAGAGCTGCTCGCGGATCATCTCGCTCGCCAGAAACCTCATGGGCCGATCGGTGAGCTGGTCTTCGGGGAAGAGCTGCGGTCCCTCGGGGAGACGCTCCAGGGTCTCAGCGTCGAGGGCGTCGATGCCGATCGCCTTCTTGGCCGAGATGGGCACGATGGCCCGAAACGGGTGCAGCGCCTGGAGGGTCTCGATCATCGGCAGCAGCGCCGCCTTATCGGGGACCATGTCCACCTTGTTGAGCACCGCCAGGGCGGGGGTACCGCTCTCCGCGATGGCCTCCACGATTCGACCCGTCTGCTCGCTGACCTGATCGGGCTTCGCCGCCATGTGCGCCGCGTCGATAACCAGGTAGACCAAATCTGTGTCCAGGAGGGTCGCGACGGCCAGATCGACCATGTAGCGATTGAGGAGCGTGCGGGCCTCATGAATCCCGGGGGTGTCCACGTAGATGACCTGGCTGTCCTCCTCGGTCCGAATCCCGCGGATCCGGTCACGAGTGGTCTGGGGCTTATGGGTCGCGATGGCGACCGTTTCGCCAACAAGGAGGTTCATCAACGTGGACTTACCGACGTTCGGTCGTCCGACGATTGCAATGAAGCCAGAGCGGTGTGCGCGTTCAGACATGGGGTTTGGCTCGCTCAACCGAGGAAGACGGAATGACGGCGATCGAGACGACGCTCGATCATCTCCTGAATCGTGGTGCGGAGCTGCTCATTGAGTCGATTGACCAGCACACGGTCCCGGATCGCGTCCGGACCGTATTGGCTCACATCAATGGGCTCGGCGAACTCAATCCACCACTTGGTGGGCAGGGGCAGCAGCCCCAGTGGACCCAGCAGCGGCAGGGTCGGCGTGATGGGAATGTAGGGCAGGCCGAGGGGGCGGGCGAGCCAGCTGACCTTGCTCAGCAGCGGCATGCTCTCCTCGGCGCCGATCACGGCGCAGGGGACGATGGGAGAGCCGGTCTTCAAGGCGAGCTTCACGGCGCCACCGCGACCGAATCGCTGAAGACGGTAGCGGCGCTTGTAGAGCTTTCCGATCCCCTTCACGCCTTCGGGGAAGACCAGCACGGCCTCGTCCGCCTCGAGCAGGGCCTGGGCGTTCTCCTGACAAGCCCGGACGGCGCCGCAGCGAGCCATAAACCGCCCCAGGTAGGGCATGTGGTAGACGAAGTTCTCGACCAGAGGCCGCAGCAGCCTCCGCTGGGGATGGTTGATCCGCGTCGTCGCGTGGACCATGCAGCCGTCGTAGGGGAGCGTGCCGGAGTGGTTCGCCACAACGAGCACCCTCCCGGCTTCGGCGATGTTCTCCACGCCCCGCGTCTCGACCCGAAAGTAATGGTCATGAGCCCAGCGGGCGAGAGGGAACAGCTCCTCGTAGTATCGGAGGTCAAAGCCGAAGCGGTCGATCGGACGCTGGGCTCGAGCCGTGAGCGCGCGCCGGACGACGTCACGGAGGCTATCGTTTCCAGCCTCCTTCGCGGCCTTGATCGCGCTCTCTACACCCGGCCACTGGGAGAGACGATCGACCAGATCCCAGATCTGACGAATGGTCAGGGAGTCCTGCTCACTCTCAAAGAGCTCGCTGGGCTCTCCGACGGTCTCTCGGGCCACGGCTTCGAGCTCGGGCTCGAGCTCTCGGTCGCTCGCCTGCAGCTCTGTCGCGTCGGACGCCACCATGATCAGCTCCCTCCCCATTGGGCGGACCGCAGATCGGCGCGCCGTCGCTCTTTCGCTTCATAGAACGCGACCAGGGCCTCTCGAGAGCTGAACCGGGGAGTGAACCCCATCACCTCTCTCATCCTCCGGTCATCCCCGCACCAAGCGTATCGGAAGAAGTCCAGGAAGTTGCCAGGGATGTCCACCACCTGCAGCCCCCAAAAGGCGGTGGTCGTCGGCTTGAACAGGCTGTACGGGACCGGGATACCCACCCGGCCACCGAGACGCAGGGCGTCGCTCAGGTAGAGCACGTTGTCGCCTACGACATTGAACGCCCCCTCGTAGTCGCCCTTGTAGGCATGGAGCAGCGCGCCCACGGCGTCGTCTTCGTGCAAGAACTGCATCAGCGGATCATAGCCCATGAGGCGCATGACCACGTCTCGTGAGAAGACCCGCGAGAAGAACGAGTGACTCTTCGGGCCGATCGTGATGCCAAAGCGAAGGCTGGTGGTGGTCACCTCTGGCATATCGGCCTTGAGTCGCCCCAGCTCTCGCTCAGCGGCGATCTTGTCCATCACCCATCGACTCGACGGCATGCCTCGAAGGCGATGGTCCTCGCTCAGGTAGTTGGGATTATTGGGGTAGGCCCCGTAGACCATCATGGTCGAGGCCAGGATCACCTTGCGGACCTTGGCCGCGGCGGCGGCGTTCATGACGTAGAGGCTACCGATGGCCTCAACCTCGTGGGCCCACGAGCTGGCGTGCGACGGAAAGGCGAGGAAGGCCAGGTGAAGCAAGGTGTCGACGCCGTCACGCTCCAGGAGCATCGCCATCCGCTCGTCCGCGGCGGGATGGGTCAGATCGACGCGCTCGTAGCGGGTCTTTGTGCCCGCGGAGCTGGGCCGGCGAATGTCCATGGCCAGGACGTGCTCGCAATCCGGGTCATTCTCCATGGCCGCGATGAAGCGCTCTCCGAGAAAGGTGCAAGCGCCGGTGAGCGCGACTCGGTAGGTCCGACGCTCCGGGCTCGCGCTGGACGCGGTCGCTTTGGACGCGCTGCGCTTCCCGCGGCGCCCCGCAGAGCTCTTCTTGCTCCGGGTCTTTGAGCTGGTGGACTTCGTTGCCATGCGGGCCTTTTGGGGCTCTGGGACGGGAAAGTCAAGATCGAGCGCGCGTGAGGCGAGCGTGAGCGTCGGCGCGCCCACGCGGGGGCTCCCCTCCGCGCGGGCCCTCTCCCGCCCGCGCCAGCTCCCTCGCTCGCGTCGGGTTGACCCCCCGAGCGCGGTGCTCGTAACCTGGGTGCAACCTGACTCGGAGAACCCATGCTTAGCGATTCCTTCAACATTCAGACGCTCCGCGCCGTGAAGCTCTTCGCCCCGCTCTCCGATGAGGAGCTGGAGTTGATTCGCCCCGCGCTCTCGATCCAGGACTGCAACATCGGCGACGTGTTGATGCGGGAAGGCGAGACCGGAGACGACCTGTACGTGTTGCTAGGCGGCGAGGTGAAGGTCGTCGCCGGCCACCGGACCGACAATGAGATGGTCCTCTCGACCATGCAGCCCGTCGAGGTCTTCGGCGAGATGTCGCTGCTGAGCGACGCGCCGCGCTCCGCGACGATCATCGCTACGGACCCCTGCCGATGCATTGTGGTGACCAAGGACGCCCTTGAGAACGTGCTTATGGAGCACCCGGCCATCTGTCTGGCCCTGCTGCATGACGCCTACAGGAGGCTGGTCACGCTCACAAAGAAGGTCGGAGCGGGCGGCTGAGGCCGAATCATGTTCTGTCCCCAATGCGGCACCGAGCAAGAGGAGAGCGAAGAGTGCATCGCCTGTGGCGTTGTCTTCGCGAAGTGGGGCCGTCCAAGCTCCGCAGCTCTGGAGTCTCGAGAGACAGCCTCAGCGAGCGACGACCCTTCGGTCACTCAGATCGCACTCGATGAGGCCATGGTCCGGATCCGTGAGAGCTGGGAGAAGACTCCGCTCTTGCCCATCGGCGGCATCTCGCGACGGGAGGTTCGGGTTCTCTCGGACAACCTGGCGCGCCTGATCCGCTCCGGTGTGAGCATCCGCGAGGGCCTGATGACCCTCGCGAACAGCTCAAGTTCGACGGTTCGAGAGCACCTCATTCAGATCAACCAACAGCTGGAGAGCGGCGCCTCTCTGGCCGAGTCGCTGACCGCCCACGGAGCGCTGTACTCGCCGGCCCACGTCGCCCTGGTGCACGCGGCCGAGCGCTCTGGAAAGTCCTATGAGGCCTTCGAGAGCATTCGCGACGACCTGGATCTCCGAGAGGAGCAGGTCCGCGAGCTGCGTAAGCACCTGACCTACCCGGGGATCCTCCTGGTCTTGTGGTTCGTCATGGCCCCTGTCGGCGAGCTGGTCACAGGCGGCTCGGTGTTCAGCTACCTGGTCGATGTGGTCACCCCGATCTTGAGCATCTGGCTCACCTGGTGGGGCGTTCGGTTTGCCCTGCACCTGATCCCGAAAGAGGTCCGAGCCGGTGAGCGCCTGCAGAACCTCCTTTGGCTCATGCCTCTGCACCTGGGTGACGCCTACCGAGCGCACGTCCGCGCGAACTTCTGCCGCTGCCTCAGTCGCGCGCTGTCGGCGGGGCTCCCCCTCTACGAATCGCTCCGCATCTCCGCGGAAGCGACCGGAGATGGCTACACGGTGGAGAGCGCCGAGCGTATTCGTGTCCAGATCCAGTCAGGAGCAAACCTGAGCAACGCCATGGCCGGGACACGACTGATCCCGGCAGGTGAGCTGATGAGCATCAGCGCAGGCGAACGCTCGGGAGAGCTCGATCAGGCCTTTGATCAGCTCGCGAACCACTTCCGAGCGGAGCTTCAATCGAAGTTGGCCGTGACGGCGACCGCGGTCGGCGTCGTCCTGTCCGCCGCCCTGCTGCTTGCCATCGCGAGCAGCATCGTCGGGGGATACACCCAGGCGCTTCAAGGAAGCCTGGAGCAGCTGAGTCCTCATGGCCAATGAGCCCGCCGCCCCCTTGCAAGAGACCCCGCTTCACGGCAGGCTGTCGTGAACCAACTGGCCGTCGAATCGAACCTAGGAGACGCCCAATGAGTCGTCTGGTACCCACGTGCTTCTTGATCGTCACCGCGCTTCTCGGGACGTCTGCGAGCGCGGGAACTCTGGAGCTGACCCAGCGCAAGCTGAACGTGAGCGGCAAGCTGAACGTGTCGTCGGCCAGTAAGCTGTCCGATTCGCTGGTCGCCATGGACGGTCAGGCGGAGGCCCCCATCTACATGGTGGTGACGGCGACCGACGGGACGGCCCAGGGCGTGATGCTGCTGGCGGACACCATTCGGTCCCTGGAGAGCCCGGTGGTCGCGGTGGTCACGACTCAAGTACATGGCGCTGGAGCGGCGATCGCCCCGTTTGCCGATCGTGTCGTCGTGTATCGCTCCGGTGGCTTTGCCTTTACTGAGGTCCCCTATGAGGGGGTGAAGAAGTACGTTCCGCCGCCCGCTCCGCCGGACCCTAAGGAGGGCGCAGAGGCGAAGCCGGCTCCGAAGAAGAAGGAGCGAGAGGCACGCGAGAAGTTCCTTCAGGACGTCGTCCGAAAGCAGTATCTGGATCGCTTCTACAGCGCCCTGGCCAAGCGAATCCATCGGAAGGCTGCAGAGATCAGCAAGACCCTGGAGAAGGACGGAGGCTTTATCCTCACGCCCGAGCAGGCCCTGAAAGCCAAGATCGCCGATCAGGTCGTGGACCGGATCACCTACACGCGGCTCCCCGAGGTGAAGCGCGAGGTGAAGGTCACGACGACGGACAAGGTGACGACGACGGAGCGACGACCCGAGTAGGTCTCAGCCCTTCTTACCGAAGCGCGCGGCGAGCTCCCGTAAGCGGCGGCTGTTCGCCTCCCGCTCACCGTCACCGCCTCCCTTCGAGCGGTTCTCCACGCGCCGATTCGCCTCAGGAATCTCTTCAAGAAACCGGCTGGGGCGGGCAGGTTCGGTTTGCCCATAGCGCCTCTTGATCGTCGCGCGGGTGAGCAGAAGCGTGCGCCTCGCCCGAGTGATCGCCACGTAAAAGAGCCGACGCTCCTCGCTGAGGTCACCCCCCTCATCGAGCGTGCGCTGGTGCGGGATCAGCCCCTCCTGGCAGCCGACCACGAAGGCCACAGGCCACTCGAGCCCCTTGGCGCTGTGGATCGTCATCAGCGTCACCTCGTCACGAGATTCGCCGCGCTCTCCCTGGCGACCCTCAAGGGCGACCATCCTCAAGTAATCGAGCAGATCATCGGTCGGGTTGCGCTGCTCCCAGCGGTCGATCATCTCCACGAAGGACTCGACGCTCTTCCAGCGGCTGACGCCCCCAGGACCCTCAGTGGGATCCCGAATCCACGCCGCCCGGGCTCCGGTGTCCTCCGCGACCCGACGAACCAGGCCCCCGAGGGTCCCCTGGCGCGTCTCTTTCCAGTGCTGGTAGGAGATGCGCAGCGTCTTCATGACGCCATTGAGCTCGCGAAGAGCCTCGCCCACTGCGCCATCGAGACCCGGGACAGACGACGGGTCTCGGCAGAGCTCAAGGGGCCCCAGCTTGCGTCGCTTCGCCTCATCGAGCAGGGCGGCCATCCGCTTGGGCCCCATCCCGCGACGCGGGAAGTTCACGACCCTCAGGAAGCTCGCATGATCGCGAGGGTTCACGAGCAGCCGCAGATAGGCGAGGACGTCCTTGATCTCCTTTCGCTCGAAGAACTGGAACGCACCGACCAGACGGTAAGGGACTCCGACCAGCCTGAGGGCCTCCTCGAGAGGCTTGGCCTGGGTACCGGCCCGAAACAGCACCCCGAAGTGGGCGTAAGGCCGACCCTCATCACGATGACGTCGGTGGATCTCTGCGGCGACGTAGGACGCCTCAGCGCCGGCGTCCTTGCAGGTCACGATCGCCACCTGCTCTCCGGTCCCGGCGTCGGTCCACAGAGACTTCTTCTTGCGAGTTGCGTTGTTGCCGATCACCGCGTTGGCGGAGTCGAGGATATGGGAAGTGGAGCGGTAGTTCTGCTCAAGGGCGATGACACGCGCATCGGGGAAGTGACCCTCGAAGGCGAGGATGTTGTCTACA
>CALCNF010000061.1 GCA_937897815.1 uncultured Pseudomonadota bacterium
CCGCGGGAGAGGAGGAAGACCCTCTCGCGATGGTCGCTCGGGGCGAGGCGCCACCCCTGACCGCGCTTCGCACCTACAACGGGACCGTGTACCGATGGAACCGCCCCTGCTACGGCGTATCGGACCGCGGCAAGGCCCACCTTCGCATCGAGAATCGTGTGTTGCCCGCGGGCCCCACTGTTCTCGACGAGATGGCCAATGCGGCGTTCTTCTTTGGCCTGATGTCGAAGGTGCTCAGCCACTACGGTCCGATTCACGAGGTGATGTCCTTTGACGACGCCAAGTCGAACTTCCTGGCGGCCGCCCGCCAGGGGCTTAGCGCCCAGTTCACTTGGGTCGACGGTAGGGAGATCCGAGCCGCAGATCTGATCCTGAACGAGCTTCTTCCGCTCGCGCGAGAGGGACTGGAGAGCAAGAAGATCGACTCGGAGGACATCGATCGGTACCTGGGCGTGCTCGAGGAGCGCGTGAAGTCGGAGCGAACAGGCGCGGCCTGGGCGTTGCGAAGCTGGGCCAACGGCGATGCGACGGGCGTCCGACCGGAGGAACGTCAGCGCCGGATCACCAAGAAGATGATCGAGTGCCAGAAGGGCGAAGAGCCGATTCATGATTGGGACCTGTGCGAGATGGGGGGGGCGGACCAGCGTTGGGAGAGCCTCGTCTATGTGGGCCAGTCCATGATGACCGACCTGATCACCGTCTCACCCGGCGATCTGATCGATCTCGCCGCGAGCAAGATGCAGTGGCAGCACATTCGTCAGCTCGCGGTCGAAGATCAGGAGGGCTGCCTCGTGGGGCTCATCTCCTATCGTGACATCCTCAAGATGGTCGGACGACCGAGTCGAGAGCCGGTCGCGGTCTCGGATGTGATGACGGAGAACGTGCTCACGGTGACTCCACGCACGACGACGCTGGAGGCGCTTCAGATCATGCGAGATCGCGGAGTCGGCTGCCTGCCAGTGGTCGAGGAAGGGCGCCTCGTGGGCATGCTCACGGAGTCTATCTTTCTGGGCGAGAGCTTCTCGCTCATCGAGGGGGAGCTCGCGCGCGCCCAAGAGTCGAACGGCGGTTCGTGAGCGTGGGAGCGGAGCGAAGCCCGACGACCGGCCATCGTTGGGGCGGAGCGGAGCGAGTGGTCGCCGCGGTGACCGGCTCAAGCCCCGGAACGACGCTCCTCGTAGTCGGGGGGATGCACGGCAACGAACCGGCTGGGCTCGTCGCGGGACGTCGGGTCGTTGAGCATCTGAAGCGAACGGACAAGGAGCTCCGCGGTTCGCTGGTCGTGATGACCGGAAACCGTAAGGCGCTGGCGAAGAATCGGCGCTACCTGGACCGGGACATGAATCGTCGTTGGTCGCGGGCTCATCTCGAACGTGCGAAGTCGCGCCACCATCATGAGCTCTCGCGCGAAGACCGGGAGCAGCTCACGCTGGCCGATCTGTTCGAACAGATCGTGGATGAGACGTCCGGCGACGTGCTCTATCTAGACCTGCACAGCACCTCCGGCGAGGCACATCCCTTCGCCGTGATCATCGAGAACGAGGGCAATCAAGCGGCCGCGGATGCGCTCAGCGTGCCCGTGATCGTGGATCTGGATGTCTTTATCGACTCTCCATCCATGACCTGGTTCGTCGAGCGCGGGATCACAGCGCTGGGTATCGAGGGTGGAGTCCATGAAGGAGCCGACACCATCGACCACCTGGAGCGGACCATCTGGGAGTCTCTGGTCTACGCGGGCTGCATCGATGAGATCCCAGCAAGCGTCACCGTGGACCGGTGCGACGCCCATGACGGGGAGGCGCGAACCTTTCGTGTTCGCTACCGCCAGGCGGTGGTCCCGGGCACCGGCTTCGAGATGGCGCCAGGCTTCCCGAGCTTTCGCCCCGTATCGGAGGGCGAGGTGCTCGCCAGCAACAACACCGGGCCGATACGATCCCCGCTCTCAGGCTATATCTTTCTTCCTCGATATCAGGACCAGGGTGAGGACGGGTTCTTCCTCTTGACCGTTGAGGACGCTCAGGGTGAGCCCTCTCCCTGAATCGTGACGGTGAGCCTCCTGCGATGGGGCGCGTGACGATGCTCCCACAGGTACACCGCCTGCCAGGTGCCCAGGTCGAGCTGGCCGTCGATCACGGGGACGGAGAGAGAGGTCAACGTCAACGCGCTTCGGACGTGCGCCGCCATATCATCCGGTCCTTCAGCGACATGGATGTATCGATGGTCGCCATCGGGAACGAGATCGCTGAGGTAGGTCTCCAGATCGATGAGCACATCGGGGTCGGCGTTCTCGCTTACGATCAGCGACGCGCTGGTGTGGTGCACGAAGACATGAGCGAGTCCTGTCTGAATGGTGGCGCGGCGCGCGACGCTCCGGATCTCGCTCGTGACATCGATGATCGACCGCCCACGGGTCGAGATGTGCAGCTGCTCGGCGTGTGTGCTCATTGGGGTTCGACCTCAAAGCTCCATGGGCCTCGCCTTGTCGGCGCCCTGATCGCGTCCTCCAGGGCCTCCTGGAAGTGCTCTCTGGCCCACTCGTCGGCGCCGAAGCGCTCCAGGTGCTCGGTGTACACCTGACAGTCGATCAACTCAACGCCCCAGGCCGACAGCTGCCGGACGAGCTTCACGAAGGCGATCTTGGAGGCGTCGCTCTCGGTAGCGAACATGGACTCACCGAAGAAGACGTCCCCTATGGAGACCCCGTACAGCCCTCCAACGAGGTCGTCTCCGCGCCACGCTTCACAGCTGTGAGCGAAACCCAGGTCATGGAGCTGCTCATAGGCCTGAAACATCGCGTTGGTGATCCATGTCCCGTCTTGATCGGGTCGCTCAATCTCAGCGCAGCGGCGCATCACCTGCGAGAAGGCTTGGTCCAGGGTGATGCGCAGCTCGGTCTTCGCGATGGACTTACGCAGGCTTCGACTCACGTTGAGCTCAGAGCTCAGGAGGACCATGCGAGGGTCGGGCGCGTGCCACAGGATGGGTTGCCCCTCGGAGTACCAGGGAAAGATACCCGACGCGTAGGCCAACAGGAGCCGCTCTGGCTCCAGGCCACCGCCGACCGCAAGGAGGCCGCTCTCGTCGGCCAGCTCAGGGGGCGGGAATGCGATCTGATCGCTGAGTCGAAACACGGGCATTCCAGGGATCATGCAGCAGGGGGTGCAAAAATCTCCAGCCTTTCGCATACTGTTGTTGTTCTCGACCGGGCGTCGAGTTGGAAAAGGGTGACGCGATTGGTGGATGAGAAGTCAGAGGAGCGCCGGCACGACTGGGACATTGATAGTGTCACGGTTACGCATCAGCTTCCCCTGAGCGAGGCGCCGCGGGTCACGGGTCGGGGGAGTCCGAGCCTCGTGGTCGTGAGCGGCTATGCCCTTGGCACCATCTACGCGCTGGAGAACGAGGCCCTCGTTATTGGGCGAGATCCTGCCAACGTGATCGTCGTTGATGACGTGGGAGCGAGCCGCCGACACTGCGAGGTGGAGAGGCTGGGTGAGCGCGTTGTCGCTCGCGACCTGGGCTCGAAGAACGGGACCTTCGTTAACGATGACACCATCACAGAGCAGGTGCTGGTCGACGGCGATCTGATTCATGTGGGGCGCACGACCTACAAGTTCCTCGCGGGCAACAGCATCGAGCAGAGCTACTACGAGGGGCTCCACAACGTCGCGATGCAGGACGCGCTCACCGAGCTGCCCAATCGACGCTATTTCGATGAGGTCATCGCCCGTGAGCTCGCCAGAGCGCGCCGCCACGGCCGCACGCTCGTCATGCTCCTCGCGGACATCGACCACTTCAAGAAGATCAACGACACCTACGGCCATGTAGCCGGGGATATGGTGCTGCGAGAGTTCGCTCGTTTGCTGCGCCCGCGGGTCCGCAACAGCGAGTTCTTTGCCCGTTACGGGGGTGAAGAGTTCGCCTTCGTACTCCCGGAGTCGGACCTCGAAGGATCGAAGATCTTCGCGGAGGCTGTTCGCCGTAAGGTGGAGGTCCACCCG
>CALCNF010000062.1 GCA_937897815.1 uncultured Pseudomonadota bacterium
AGCGCCTCGGCACCCGAGACGTTTCGGTACATACCGGAGCCCAGCTCGGCCTTCCCGATCTCGTAGGCCTTGATCCCATGGGGGAGCTCCATGTTCTCGCCGTAGATGTGCCCCGCGTTCAGGGCGGCGATGTTCGACTCGGCGACCTTGGGGATCTTGGCGAACTTCTTCCTCAGCCAGTCGATCGTCGGCTGGCGGTCCCGGCCGTAGAGCCACATCACCATGCCGAGGGTCCACATGTTCTTCGAACGGAGACCCTCCTTGTTGGAGAGGCCGTAGTCCTCCACGGCGAGGAGCGTCAGGCGTGAGATGTCGATCTGGATCGTGTGGAAACCCTCGAGGGTTTCGTCCTCCAGAGGATTCTCTTCGTAACCCGCCTTGCGCAGGTTGTTCGCCGTGAAGGCTCCCGTGTTGATGATCACGATCCCGCGATCCCTCAAGTCCGGAAGCTGGGTCTTCAGCGCGGCCGGGTTCATCGCGACGAGCACGTCCGGCTGGTCGCCGGGCGTCATAATGTCGTGGTCCGCGAAGTGCACCTGGAAGGCGGAGACCCCGTAGGTCGTGCCCGCCGGGGCGCGGATCTCCGCGGGGTAATCGGGGAAGGTGGCCAGGTCATTGCCCATCATGGCGCTGGCTTGGCTGAACTGACTTCCCGTCAGCTGCATGCCGTCGCCAGAGTCGCCAGCGAAGCGAATGGTGACCGAATCTAACTCAGTTCTCTGTACGGTGTTCATCGAAGCGTCGACCCTCGTCGTGGCTTGGATATGGGGCGCATATCTTTGACCAATGCCTTAGTCCGCTGGGGAGTATGCCCTGAACTGGCTCGCGTGTACACACAACCGCGCCCACGCCCATACCCGCGCGCACGCCGCGTCGCTCGCGGTTTGTCATGGTGGCTCAGGAGACGTAGCCTCATGGTCTGAGTGCGTGTTCAACGTAGCGATGGTTGTGTGAATAGAGACCCCTCCCAAGACGTGACGAAGGCTGAACAGGTGCGAACCATTCTGGTGACCGGAGCCGCTGGCTTTATTGGCTCTTCGCTGATCGCCCGCGCCCTCGCCGAGGGATACAGGGTCCGAGGCCTGGACGTGATCTCGCCCTGGCGTCTCGAGGAGATGGGGCTCTTCGATCAGGTCGAGTGGCTTGAGGGGGACGTCCGCGACGCTGCGCTGGTGGCGCAGGCCATGGACGGAGCTCACCTCGTCTACCACCTGGCCGCCATCGTCGGCGTGGACGATTACATCGAGCGTCCCCGCGAGGTCCTCGATGTGAATATCGTAGGAACCCGCAACGTTCTGGAGGCCGCGCTGGAGCGCCAGGTCCCCGTGATCCTCGCGAGCACGAGTGAGGTCTATGGAAAGAACGCGCGGAGCCTCTCCGAGGACGAGGACAGCGTGTTCGGTCCGACCACGAACACGAGGTGGAGCTACGCCCTGTCGAAGGCCACCTCGGAGGCCTACGCGCGGTCCATGGCCTCCGAAGGCCTCATCTACAGCGTGATTCGCTACTTCAATGTCTATGGCCCCAGGATGGATCGGCCCGGCGAAGGGCGCGTCATCAGCAAGTTTCTGGGAGCCCTCCAGCGGGAGGATCCGCTCGCGCTCGTCGACGGCGGCCAGCAGGTGCGAGCCTTCTGTTATATCGACGACGCCGTCGAGGGGACCTTTCAGCTCGGCGAATCCCTGAACGCGGACGCATCCCA
>CALCNF010000063.1 GCA_937897815.1 uncultured Pseudomonadota bacterium
CTGCGAGACGAATGACGGGCATTTGGGGATGGGAGAACTGGCGTGGCCGGTGATGCTGAAGACGACGACTTCTTCGACGGCGCCACTCAGACCTTTCCGGCCGACCAGACGACCATTCCAAACTCCCAAGGCAAGGTCGCTGAGTTCGTGGACGGGGTCGAGGGTGAGGGCTCTGAGGCGGAGGAAGGGACCCTTCGCTACAAGCGTCAGGAGCTCCTGGGCAAAGGCGGCAATGGCGTCGTCGTCTCGGTCTACGACAAGAAGATGCATCGCTCCGTCGCGCTGAAGCTCTCGAAGCTCAGTGACTCTGGCATGCAGGCCCACATTGAGTTCTTGCGCGGCGACCAGCTGCGCTTCCTTCGGGAGGCTCGCGTCACGGGTCAGCTGACCCACCCGAACATCATGCCCGTCTACGACATCGGCACCGACGTCGATGACAACGTCTTCTTCACGATGAAGCGAGTCGAGGGGCGCTCCCTCAGGCAGCTCTTGCGCTCTGGCGAGGCCGGGTCGCTCGTCGAGCGCCTCCTCGTGTTTCGCCAGGTCTGCAACGCCATGGCGTTCGCTCACAGCCAGGGCGTACTTCACCGAGACCTGAAGCCGGCGAACGTCATGGTCGGCGAGTTTGGCGAGGTCCTCGTCGTGGACTGGGGTCTCTGTAAGGTCATCGACGCGCCGGAGGAGAGCTTCGATCACTGGGACGCGCCTCCCAACACGGGGGACAGCCAGCTCACGCAGGTCGGCCAGGTCGCCGGCACCCCGGCGTTCATGGCACCCGAGCAGGCGGCTGGCGAGATCGACCAGCTCGACTTCAGGACGGACATCTACTCCCTCGGCGCGCTCCTCTACTCCCTCCTCACGGACAAGTCCCCGTTCGCGGGCAAGCCCGACGCCATCATCGAGGCCGTTCGCCAGGGCCAGCTCGTGCCCCCCTCCGACCGGGTTCCGGATGTCCCCAAAGAGATGAACGCCATCGTCATGAAGGCCATGGCGCTGAAGAAAGAGGACCGTTACCCGACCGTCTCCGAGCTCTCGGCTGACGTGCAGGCCTTCATCGAGGGGCGCACCGTGAGCGCGCTCACCTACAGCCCTCTGCAGCGCCTCAGCAAGTGGGCGGAGCGCAACCGAAGCGTCGTTCGCCCGGTGGGCTTCATCTCCATCTTCGCCCTGGTGCTCGTGATCTCAGGCGGACTCATTCACCTGGGCAGCGTAGGCGAGGCCCGAGACGCCGCCGTCCAGGAGGCGCGGCGCGCGCTGGACGCCGAGCGACTGGCGCGGGTGGAGGCGCTTCAGGGGCGCGCGGCGGTGGGCACCGCGGAGGCGCTCTACGGGCGACCGGGAACCGCGCTCGAGCAGCTCCGCGAGGTCCAGGCCAGGATGATCGCTCTGGAAACCGACACGGCCCGCGCGGATATCGGGCTCGCCCTGCTCAAGCGAACGTCCTCCCTGCCTCATATCCACATGAGCTTCGAGGGCGGGCCGCGTCTCGGTGTGTTCACCGCGGACGACTCCAGCTTCTTCGTGCAGGTCGCTCAAGAGCTCGTGCACGTGGAGTTCTACACGGGTCGCGAGCTCGGCCGTTGGCCCTTGCTGATGAAGAGCGCCGTACTTGGCCCCATCGAGGGCGGAGCTCCATGGGCGCTGCGAGGCACGGAGCGAGGCGTAGAGGGAGTACACCCAATCTCGGGCAAACGCCGTCAGTGGCTCGCGCCGCAGGGGGCCTGCCCGGTGAGTCGGCCGGCGGTCAACGACCGCTGGATCAGCCTGGGCTGCGGCGGTCACGGTCTAGTCGTCTGGCCCTGGGGAGAGCCGACCAATGGCACGCTCTATCCGACCTCAGACGAGAAGATGAAAGCCAAGGAGATGAGCGAGGACGGCCGCAGGGTTCTCGTCGAGCGCCCCATGATGTTTCGCTCGGTACTGGACACGAATCACGCGGTCCTCGACGAGGGCAGAGTCGTCTGGGAGGACCGCACCCGAGCCCTGGACTTCGCGCTCTCGCCAGACGGACAGTGGATCTTCAAGAAGACGGCGAACGGTTTCGAGGTCACCCACATCGACACGATGACGGTCCACGCCATGGAGACCAAGCTCGTGGGCCGCGTCTTCTGGAGCGCCGACTCCAAGCAGGTCGTCGTCGTGTTCCAGGAGGGCTCACTTACATACTACGACGTCAGTCGGGCGGAGGTGCGCGTCTCGAGAGATATACGAATCTCCGTGAAGCGAAGCCTCCACGCGACCTTCCCGGGCTCCAAGCTGCACAGGTGGGTTCACATCGATGGGAAGAAGCTGAACCTCTTTGAGACCCGCCCACCTGGACGGCCCCTCCAGGACCTGAACCTTCAGGACTCCTCCGTCGCCGCGGGCAAGGCGGCGCAATCGGCGAGCGGGGACCTCGTCGCCATCGGTACGGATGGGGGCCGGATCTTCGTCCTCGATCGAGCCACGGGCGTGACCCTGTGGGATCTATCGGCCTCGGATCGCCCTGTCCGCGGGCTCTCCTTCTTGCCCTCAGAGCGCCAGCTCGTGAGCGGCCATTGGGATGGCAAAGCCAGGGTGTGGAACCTGGAGACGGGCGCCGTGGATCGCGTCTTTGAGCCGACGAAGCCCACGCCAGGCCAAGACGACGCCAAGGTCACGATGGTGAACGTCCTCGACTCGGAGCGCGTGCTCCTCTCGGGGGGGGACGGTCACCTGGGGATCTGGAGTCTCACGACCGGCGAGCTCGTCGACGACCTCACGGGGACCATTCAGTACGCGTGGGACAGCGATTGGAACGGGAAGACGAACCGCCTGGTGGTCAGCGATCGCATGGGCTCGGAGTCTGGCCTGCTGGCGGCCGTCTTCGACCTGACGAGCGGCACGCTACTCAAGGAGGTCCCGAACCCACCGCAAAAGAAGCTCGTCGCCTTTGGAATCGCTATGGCCCCCGACGGCCAGCGGTTCATGGTCACGACCTCCGGCCGCGCGTCCATGGTGTACGACAAGGATGGTGAGCTGCTGGCTCAGCTCGAGACCCAGACGCCTCCCTCGATGGAGCTCGGCTGGTCTGCCGATGGGGCCCTGGTGGCTGTGTCGGATTACTCCGGCCAGTACCAGGTCTGGACCACCCACAACTGGGAGGCCGTCGCCTCGGTCGACCTGGCCGACCTGGTGGTCGACTGCCTCTTTTCGCCCGACAGGAGAGAGATCCTCGGGGTGAACTGGTCGGGACAGCTCTACGACCTCGACCTCACGGGCGCTCCCGCGCGCTGGGGCACACAGAGACGCTCGACGGATCTCGAAGTAGACGAGCGCGAGCTGTCTCTTCAGGCCTGGAGGCGGGCCGCCACGAACTACGACTGGCCGGCCGCCCTGAAGTTCCTTGAGCGCGCCATCCAGGAGGGCCATGAGGCGTCCGGGCTGACCCTCGCGCGGTACCGAATGGCAGGGGGAGATCGGGCGGGCGCGCTCGCGGCGCTATCGAAGGGCCCGGACAGCGACACGATGACGGCTATCTGGCGAAGCGCGCTGACCGCGCAGGCGCCGTAAGCGCGACCCGTTCCTTGCATCCGCGACCGGGTAGCGCTACATCCCCCGCGCACACCAGCCCCGATGGCGCACTCTCGAGTATCCCGTCGGTCGGCCCCACAGCGGCCCAAGGCCGCACACGAGGTGCCTCCATGGCCCACGCGCTCCCCAACGCCTCCACCTATCCACCCCTACGCCGTGAAGCGGCGGTGGCCCGCGGGTGGCTCCCGAAGCCCGGCGAGGAGCACGACCCGGATCTCCACGGCGTGGACTTCGTCTTCGTCTCCGGAGACGCCTACGTGGACCACCCGTCGTTCGCCAACGCGGTGATCGTCCGACTGCTCGAGGCCCAGGGGTATCGCGTCGGCGTCCTCGCCCAGCCCGACTGGCAGTCCGCTGAGCCCTTCAAGGTGTTCGGCGCCCCCCGAATCGCCTGGCTCGTGTCCGC
>CALCNF010000064.1 GCA_937897815.1 uncultured Pseudomonadota bacterium
GCCTCTGGTCGGGCTCGCGACGTCCGCTCTTGGCTCCGCGGCTATCTTGGCCGACATCAACAACCCAGCTCGTCTCGGCGCCGCCGTGGCCGTCGCCTACTTGGGCCTGCTGTATGGAGCGGGTGTCGGGATCCTCGCCCAGGGCGCGACCGCCATGGCCATCTCTCGAGGAGCGCCTGTTCCCAGCGGATCCAACGAGATCTCGCTGCCCTATGGGCCGCTCGCGGCGACCGCGGTATTCCTCAGCGCCATCAGCCTGTTCATGACCATCCTGTGGGCGATCACTGTGAAGTAGGAGTGGCCGCGATCCGATGTGCGCTCCGGTGGTGCCCGTGACTGGCCTTGGTATAAAGTTCGGACTCCTCGCGATCGGGCCCTATGCGGTCACCGTTTGAATGAGAGGTTGAAGAGAATGAAGAGCGCGCGAATCGTGATATTCCTAGTTCTATCGATGGCGCTCAGCCTCGGATGCCAAGCCAGCTCCGGAGATGGGTCGGTTGACGATGATGTGGACGCTCACGAAGACGTCCTGGGAGACTCGTCTGAGCCGGAGTCTTGCGAGTTCCACTGGAATTGCTCTGTCGGGATGTGCGAGGACGGGATCTGCGTCGCAGAGCTCTCCTGCAAGGGTCCGACCCCGGCAGATTGCTGCTGCGGTGATGGCTATCTGAGCGACTTTGAGTGCAGCGATGGTGAATGGGTGTGCAATGGAACGTACGCGCTCAATGGGAGCGCCTGCTCCGAAGAATGCGGCCCTTGTTTCTCTCCGTGCTGGGACAGGATTCCAGATTCAGACGCTGGTAGCGACGGCGAGACATGGCCATGAGCAGGGCTACCTGAGGCCAAGCCACGCCGGAAGCGCGTTCGTGGTCGACCTATGACCCATCACGCCTCTATGGGGTTCACATCAGCCCGGTGCCCTTGCACATCCAGGGTGACCTATCTAGACCCTCCCGACCTGGGCTAAGCTCGGCGCTCCTCTCGTCACAGGACCGCCTCCTATGCTTCAGTCCAGCGCCCCTCGAGTGATTCGTAACGCCGCCCTGACCGGAGCGCTGCTCGCGTTCCTGATGCTCACGGCGGGCTGCGCCGGTCCGACCAGCCAGGTCGAGAAGGCCGCGCCGGCCACTCCGGAGGCTCAGTTTGACCAGGCGCTCCAGGCGAACCTGAAGGCGGCCGAGAAGCACTTCTGGGAGGTGATCGACTGCGAGAACCGGGACGAGGAGAACGGCATGCCCACCACAAAGGTGTCGCTTCCTGGCGCGACCCGCACCTTCCTGGAGGCCTCTGGGTACACCCTGTACTACTTCTTCCCGAAGCAGGGCCTGGGCCAGAGCGACCTCCACGGCTTCGTGCGAGCGCGCATCGCCGCCAATGCCCCTCAAGGGAGTCCAGACGACTCGCCATCGATCGAGGTGCAAGATCGTTCGGACCTGCTCTACGTGACGATCCACCCCGCCCAGAACGCCGAGCTCCCCTGGGGTGACCCCTGCGCCCAGGCCAAGCCCTGAGGCTTTTACTGCACGCCGCGTGACTCCTGAGCCCTGACTCGTCGCTGAGCCGCAGCCCGGGCGACTCAGGAGCCGTGACGCGATTCAGCGTGAAGGGGCCCCCAGGCCCCATCCACGGCCCATCTTGGCCCTGGTGAAGCGGTTGTCCTGTGGTCCCCGTGCCCCAGCCAGCGCCCCACCCGACTCCTGAATAAGGCAGGGGGCTCGATCGTCGGACCGTGGCATGGAGATTGCTTAACTCAAGCGCACCTAAGAGACGCGCGCGCAACGGAGCCACCCATGAACACCCAACAGCTGCTGCTTTTGACCTTGAGCGCCACCCTCGTGTGGGGATGCGACGTCACCTGGAGTGACGGCTCGGGCTATGACAACGCGGTGTTCTCCGAGACCGGAGAGAGCGTGGCCATGGTCTTCCAGACCTACGAGCAGAAGAACAACATGAAGTACCTGGAGAAGCGGAACTTCGAGACCCAGGTCATCATCGTCGACGAGACCGGCAAGAAGCAGGCGCTGACCAATCTGGCGCTCGGGGACGTCGCGGACCTGTTCTATCAGGAGGAGGCCGGCTACCTGATCATCGGTCGGCAGGGCGAGAAGACCGAGGGCGAGGATGGCTCCGAGTACGGATGGACCGCGTACGAGCGGGTCGCTCTCGACGGGACGGTCACCCCCCTGAGCGCCAGCACGGGCGTCATGATGCTCTCCTGTGATGGCGGGACCTCCAAGATGTCAGTGGAGCCACCTGTCCGCTGGATCCCGAGCCCTGATGGCGCTGTGCTCGCTCGAATCGACGCAGAAATCTCCTGCGCCAATCGAGAGCTGACGCTCAC
>CALCNF010000065.1 GCA_937897815.1 uncultured Pseudomonadota bacterium
AGTCCGACGCGTCGCACCTTCGAGGCGGTCTCGATGATCCCGAGAACGTCCTCGTCCTCCTCCGTCGGCAGGCCGATCATGAAGTAGAGCTTCATTCGCTTCCAGCCGCGAGTGAAAGCCCGGTCGGCGGAGGTCAGGATGTCGGCCTCAGTGATGTTCTTGTTCACCACGTCGCGCATGCGCTGGGTGCCGGCCTCTGGGGCGAAGGTCAGGCCGGTGGCCTTCACGCTCGCGATCTCATCCAGGAGGTCCTCCGACAGCCCGTAGGCTCGGAGCGAGGAGACGGACAGGCTGGCCTTGCGCTCACGGATGCGGGTCATCACCTTCTTGATGAGGGGGCTGATGCACGAGTAGTCCGCGGTCGAGAGGCTCGTCAGGGAGACCTCGTCGTAGCCGCCGTTGTCCATGGCGGCCATCACCGCGTCGACGATCTCCTCGGGGTCTCGCTCCCGCACGGGTCTGTAGATCATTCCCGCCTGGCAGAACCGGCACCCCTCGGTGCACCCGCGAGCGATCTCAATGGAGACCCGGTCAAAGATCGCCTCGGCCGCTGGGATGGGGGTGTCGGTAGGGAAGGGGAAGTCGCTGATGTTCTCCACGTGAGCCCGCACGACTGGATAGGGACCCTCGCTTCGCTCGGAGTCGATCACCAAAAGGTCGTTTCGCTCCTCCAGGCGGACCTCGTAGAGGGCGGGGCAGTACCAACCGCCGAGCTTCGCCAGCTCGCGGAGGATGTCGAGCCGCGCCGCTCCGGACGCGCGCATCGAGCCGATGAGCCGCAGGGACTCGGGTAGGATGGCCTCCGCGTCACCCACCAGCATCGCGTCGAAGAACGGCGCCATGGGCTCGGGGTGGGTGACCGTCGGGCCGCCGGCGATAATCAGAGGCGCCGACTCGGGCCGGTCCTCGCTTCGCAGCGCGATCCCGGCGAGATCGAGGATGTTGAGGACGTTCGTGTAGGTCATCTCGTACTGCAGCGAGAAGCCAATCACATCAAAGTCGGTCAGGGGACGCGCCGACTCCAGGCTCAGGATCGGAAGCTCCCGCTCGCGCAGCTCGCGCTCCATGTCCACCCACGGGGCAAACGCGCGCTCACACGCGAGGTCCTCTTCGCCGTTCAGAAGGCTGTAGAGGATCTTGGTGCCCAGATGGCTCATGCCGATGTCGTACAGGTCTGGGAACGCCAGACACACGGTCGCGGCGAGCCCCGACCAATCCTTGGTCACCGACTGGTACTCGCCACCCAGGTAGCGCGCGGGCTTCTCCACACGGTGAATGAAGTCTTGATACGGGTGGGTCGCTTGGGTCGCTCGGTTCAAGGGCCTGCTGCCTTGCAACGGGTACTGTTGGAGAATCAGGGCGTCATGACGCTCGGGTCTCGCCACCATCTCATCGGACAATCCGACCGGCTATAGAGCACGCAAACGGCTGAACTTCAACGAAGAAGCCGGGTTAGAAGGTCCTTGACATGACACCGAGGGGGCCCCTAGGTTGCCGCGTCTTTCAGCCCACCCCCCCCACTTTTCGAACACATTTGGAGAACGAATATGACTCTTCGCGTTCTTTGTATCGCAGCAGCCGTCGCGCTCGCCGTCACGGGATGTGACTCGGGCAGCAGCAGCAGCAGCAGCGACAACGACACGACCACGGCGCCCCAGACTGACGCTGGTAGCACCGCCTCTGACACGACCTCTGGCTCCGACGTGCTCGCCGACGACGCCGGAAACACCACTGGCGCAGACGGCGGCTCGGTCGTAGGCAACGACGCCGGCACGACCGGCTGCGTGGACGCCTGCAACCAGGGGCAGTCGGGATGCGACGGCAACATGACCTGGACCTGCGATTTCGATGCCGACGGCTGCCTGACCCAGTTCCAGGGCACCAACTGTGCGGCCCTCGGTCAGGTCTGTGACCCGGCGTCGGGCACCTGCAAGACCGCCGGCGGCGGAACACCGGAGAAGCTCCTCTGCCCGGACCTCCTCCCCTGCGCGTTCGAGAACTGTGACATGAATGCCTCCCAGGAGGACATCCAGGCATGCGCGAACGCCGCGCTTCAGACCTGCGCTCAGCAGGTCGAGAGCCAGAATGAGCTCACGCTCTTCCAGACCTGGCAGGGCTGCCTCTCGCAGAACTGTCAGGCTGCGCAGACCGATGAGGCTTACATCGACTGCCTTCGCACGTTCTGCCTGCCCTCCTACGCGGCCTGCTACACGGGCGGCACCTACGGAGCCGGTGAGTGTGCGGACATCGATGGATGCGTCCAGGCCTCGTGCCCGCCGCCGGGAAGCACCTCCTGCGTACGAGGCTGCATGTCTCAGACCACTGAGCAGGACGTGATCGCGTACTTCGACCTGAGCCTCTGCGCTCAGGGTGCGTGCACGACGTCGCAGACGGACCAGGAGCTGCAGGCTTGCATGCAGCAGGCTGTCCAGTCGCCGGTCTGCGGAGAGCAGTACACGACCTGCCTCGGCGCCGAGGGCTGATTCAGCCCAGCCGATTACGGTAGCTGACCTGAAGAGGCCCGGCGCGCATGCGTCGGGCCTCTTTTTTTGTCTTGAGGGTCGGGCCTCAGGACTCTCGTGTTCCGAACAGCGCGGTGCCGACTCGGACGGCCGTGCTCCCCATGGCGATGGCGGCCTCGAAGTCGCTCGACATGCCCATGGAGAGGACGGGTGGCCCCTCGACTCGGTCGGAGACCTTCGCGAGCAGGTCGCCCATGGCCTCGAAGGCGCTTAGAGGTGGCCCACTCTCAGTCGGACGTGGGATCGCCATCAGCCCCCGCACTCGAAGCGTCGGGGCGCTCGCGGCCGCGTCCACCAGGGCGTCCAGATCCTCGGGAAAGCAGCCCGACTTCTGGGGCTCACGGTCGACGTTGACCTGAAGGAGCACATCCAGAGAGGAGGCGGGAGCCAGACGCGTTTCAAGGGCGTCGATGAGCCCGACTCGATCGATCGTGTGGAGGCAGGCTGGAGGGGTTCGGGCGATGAACTTCGCCTTGTTGGTCTGAACGCCGCCGATGAGGTGCCAGCGAACCGCCTCAAGACCGTTGACGTCGAGGCGGCTCCGCCAGGCCTGGATCATGTTCTCGCCGAAGTCTCTGTGGCCGAGCGCCGCGAGCTCCACGAGCAGGGCCTCAGGCTGGCGCTTGGACACCGCGATGAGCGTGATGTCTTCGGCCTCCCGGCCGGCGGATCGCGCGGCCTCGGAGATGCGCCGCTGAACCTCTGCATAGCGGTCGGCCAGGCTCATCTCAGGCAGGCCCATCTCAGTAGGGCAGGACGTCCGTGGCGCCCATCTCCTCCATCATCTCGATCACCTGGCACATGGGGAGGCCCACGACGTTGGTGTATGAGCCCACGATGGAATCGACCAGGTAAGCGCCTACGCCCTGAATCGCGTACGCCCCCGCCTTGTCCATGGACTCGCCGACCGCGATGTACTTCTCGACCTCCGCCGGGGACAGGTTTTTGAAGCGGACCTCTGTCGAGACCGCCTGCAGACCCTCTTTGTCTTTGCGCAGGTCGTGGACACAGAAACCCGTGATCACCCGATGACGCTTGCCGCTGAGCAGCTGGAGCATCTCTGCGGCGTGCGCGGTGTCCGTCGGCTTGCCGAGGACCTCCTCGCCGAGCACCACGGCGGTGTCCGCGCCGATCACCCAGCGGTTCTCTACGTGTCGCAGAGAGCCCGGCGTCGGTCGCAGGGGGGTGCCCTCGTGGTCGGTGGGGTACAGCGTCGTCTGCAGGCGCTCCACCACGTTCAGGCACTTATCGCGCGCCACTCGCTTCACGTAGTTCTCCGCCGACTCTGCGTCGAGGAGGCTCTCGTCTGCGTTCGAGGCGATCACCTTGACGCTGAACCCCATGCGCTCGAGCAGTGTCTTACGGCGGGGAGATTGGGAGGCGAGAATGATCTGTACAGCCACGGGTTCCCTCCAGGGAAGCGGACGATTCGGGCGAGTCTAGAGGCTTCCGTGACGCTTGTCAGCAGCACATTGGCTTCTCGCCTCTCACGCGCATTGCGCCCGCGCGAGCGATCTGCTATCTCCCCCCGGACTTCGCGGGGAGGCGAGGACGCTCGGAGCATCGAGATCTCCTGTCTGCGACGCCAAGGAGTGCCCCATGGGATGGTTTGGCTTCGGTAAGAAGACCTCTAAGGTCGACAAGCTCGTGAAGAAGCTCACGAACGCGTACATCCAGACCCACGACCGGATACGGATCATGGAGCAGCTGGCGGAGATGGGCACGGATGAGGCGCTCTATGGGCTCCTGCA
>CALCNF010000066.1 GCA_937897815.1 uncultured Pseudomonadota bacterium
CAGAGACATGACTGACCCGTCCGTCAGGGTCACCGTGGTGATCCGTCCAGGCTCGGAACCAGCTCCAGCCGCGACAGACGTTGAGTCATCCCCTCGACCGGAGGCCGAGGGGGCGAAGGTGAGCGCCTCCCGAGCGGTACCGGGTCCGAACAGGCTCCTGGGCGCCGCGCGACGAGGAGCCGACGTTCGCGCGGCCGCCGCGGCGATCTCGGTCTCGATCAGCTCAACGATCGGCAGCTCTTCGATCGCCTCACCCGCCAGGCTGGACCAGGCAAACGGATCCACCTCAAGGGCGGGCGGCCGACTCAGCCGAGGCTCCAGCATAGCCGCGCCCACGCCCATCGAGTGCATCCATCGATCCGCGGTCGCCGCCGACAAAATGGGGGACCTCTGCTCAAAGTCTCCCTGGCCGGAGAGAGGTGCACGGAGCCCGATCGAGGGCGGGGCTGGGAGCGACACACCTTGGGTGAAGCGCGCGAGCAGCGCGCTCACGAACCGCCCTATCTGAGCGAGATCGGCCACCTCTTGCTCGCCGGGCGTCGCGCCCTCACGCAAGAGGGCCGACAGGGTGTGTTCAACCTCACTCAATCGTTCATCCGCCGTGCAGACTGTTGGCGAGCATGCCCATTCCCGAGCTCAGGGCCTCCTGGGCCAGAACCTTGGCGAGACTGGCGCTCTCGATCTCAAAGTAGTCGTAGTGAATCTTCACGGTCTCGAAGGCGATCTCCCGCGACTGGGCGTCAAAGTCGGGACCGGAGTACTCCATGATGAAGGCGCCGAAGAAGTTGAACCGGCAGATCTCGTGTCCCTTGTCGTTGAGCACGACGAGCGCCATGTCCTTGCGCGAGTGCGGCGCCTGGGCGTGGAGCTGGGACATCCACTGGAAGAACTCCGTGCGCATGCCGTAGAAGCCCTTCTTGATCGTCAGCGGCTCAAAGGTCTGCCCGTCGATCATCGCGTGCTCGTGATGGTTGTTACCCCCCTCACGGATCGTCGTGACCTGGGTCGTCATCTTCATCCCGCCCACCTCTTTGAAGCGAACGGTTGAGATGCCATCGATCTCGATGAAGTAGCGATAGCCGACGTCTGGATCGGCGCGTCCGACCCCCATCGTCCCCATCACGCCAGAGATGCCACCTGCGGCCAGGAGCCCCTCGGCCGCCTTACCGACGGTACCGGAGGCCATGCCGGTTCCGAGCTGAGTCTTGGAGCCGAAACCGCCTCCGCTCAGCGCCTCACCACCCAATCCTACGATTCCCATGCCTCTCTCCTCGTCTTCACCGTCCCTGGAGGGACCTCTAAATGAGGTCGATTGACCTCACGGTGACCATTGTCCCCGCATTCTTTGCGTGATCTCGCCGCCTACGCGGCGCTCTCATGACTCCATCAACCGCCGCCTCCGACCTCGTCGATCTCCGCCTCGACCTTGAATGAGATGAACTCAGCCGGTCGAACAGGCGCGATTCCACACTCGATCACAACGACCCCAACATCTCGAATCTCTTCGGGATTTGTCTCTTCGTCGCACTTCACAAAGAACGCCTCTTCTGGGGTTCGGCCCTGAAAGTAGCCCTCGCGCCACAGATCCATCAGGAACGAGGTGACCTGTCTTGTGAGGGTCTTCCAGAGCAACGGGGTGTTGGTCTCGAATACAGTCCACTGCAATCCCCGTTCCACACTGGAGATGACGGTGTTCATGACCCGCCGGACGTTCAAGAAGCGCCACATGGGATCCGAAGACGTGGTTCGCGCGCCCCACACGCGAATGCCTCGGCGCGCGAAGCCCTTCAGGCAGTTCACGCCCTCGTCGTTCAAGCGCGCGATGTCGTTGTCACGCAGGTCGACGCCCACGTCGAAGATGCCCTCGATCTCCTCGTTGGCGGGTGCACGGTACGGCCCCATGGCGCCGTCGCAGCGCGCGATGATCCCACACACATGGCCCGACGGCGGAACGAGACGCTGCTGCCCCTGATGCTCCGTGGCGACCCAGGGAAAATAGAAGGCGGCGAACGCCGAGTCGAAGTGAAGACGCCACTGGCTGGCGTGCTTGATGTTGGCCGGCTCGGGGAAGTCCATGATGGCGACGCGGGTCTTTAAACGCTCGCACTGGCTGACCATGGCCTCCTGGACGACATGAACGTCCGCTTCGGAGCGAAAACCACCGCTGTGGGCCAACGCCCAAGCCAGATCGGGGGCCACGAGCAGATCGACCTCATCGACGGCCTCAAACGCCGCGATCCCGTAGCGCTCCTCGGGCCCGATGTTGGCTCCGATAAAGTCATCGGGGGTCACGGTGTAGGCGCCGTCCAGTCCCCCTGACAGGGTCAACTCCGCCTGCACCGCCGGGGTTCGTTCGTGGGCTGGGAGTTCGTCGCGAGCATCGAGGACGCGGACCAGCTCGGACCGCTCATTGATGACCCGCTCGAAGTACGCACCGGACGATGGCGACATCGACAGATAGCGGTATCGCTCGCGCTGGGCACCCCACTGCACGTTGAGGTCGAACTCAAGGGGCTCGATCCATGTGGGAGCGCCGGAATCAAACGGGCGCTCAAGAGGCTGGTCCTCGGACCACGAGATGGTCTTCCCGGACAGGTCGGTGAGGGTTCGATAGACCTCTCCTTCCTTATCCCGCAACCGGATGATGGAGCCCTGCATCAACCCATGTGTGCTCTTGATGACCGCCGAGGTGTCGCCAGCCCGAAGGTCCAGGGTCAGGAGCGTGCTCACTCGAGGATCGGGTCGCTCGACGGAGATCCGAACTCGATTCGCCCAGAGGCCCGGGTTCATGGACTCGACCCGCAGGCTCGGCGCTCCTGTCTCCGTGAGCAGGTTATGGGCAGCTTTCGCAGCTGTCTCTTCGCCGCTCCTGGACACCTGGTGCGCGATACGAAGGACATAACAAGCGCGGCCGCCGTTCAGGAAGAACCCCTGAATCGCCGGCCCCAGGTAACCCTCAAGGGGCGGCTCACCGAAGAGGCTGAGGAACTCTTCGTACGAGGTCACGCGCGTCGGGACGTCCGTCGGGCCGCGCTCGGCCATTCCGACGAAGCCGGCCACGCCCGACGGACCAAGGCCCATGGGGACATAGCGGCTCTCCGACTCCATGGAGTAGATGCCTGGCGCGCGTGATGTCGTCACCGGTCGTACTCCAAACTAGCTGGGTCTGCGGGAGCGGTTGATCTCCTTGTTGATCTCAGAGATCTCCCGCACCCAGATCTGCCGTTCCTTGTGCTCCATGGCCAAGACGTCCTCGATGGCCCAATGGAAGTGATAGGCAATGTACGCTACCTCCTGATAGAGGCGATCCAGGGGGTAGCTTACGATTCCCCCAGGTCAGACCCCATATCGACATCGAAGTCGTGGCCGCATGCGGGGCAGCTCACCTTCACGGCTGCCGTACCCTCTTCGTTGATGCGTCGATAGAAGTCCTGCAGATAGGCGAGGTCGGTCGAGAACAGCTCCTCGATTACCGAGGGGTTGATCGACTGAAGATCGCCGAGCTTCGTGATCACACGGCTGAGCAGGATGATGACCAGGTAGGCGCGGTTGCTCTGCACGCGGTAGTCCTGGAGCGGCAGAATCTCGTCTTTGGCCGTGGCGAGCCGCATCACACCCTTCTTATGGGTGTTCCCATCTTTATCCACGTACCCCTTGGGAAGGGTGAACTCGAACTCGGTCTTGAACGCCATCGTACTCCCGCCTGTTGAGGCTCGAAACTGGGGCTACAGCCCCCAATGTGCCCTCTTTGGTATCGCGCCGTCGTGGGGATTGGCAAGGGCACCTGGGTCCGTAGGACCCGCTTCCCCACAGACCGCCGTCCTCCTCAAAGAAAGACGGGGAGAGCAGACCAGCTGCCTCCCCGTCTCCGATTCCAAGGCGAACGACGCCTGATGACTAGCCGCGCTCGACCTTCTCGACCGCGAGCTCCATCTCCTCGACGTTCACGTCCGTGCCCTTCCCATCGAGGGAGAAGCCCTTCCACTTCGAGGGCCACGCCTCAAAGAAGTTGTAGCGCATGATCTCGCTGCCATCGTCAGCGCACAGAATCACCGAGCCGCTCTTTCGCTCGACCTTTCCGTCGATCACCATCTTGCGCCACTGCCACAGCTCATCGCTGTTGATGTAGCCACGCTTGAGCGAGATGTTGCTGTACTTGGTGCGGCCGGGGCGCTTACGGAGGATGGTGTCGTCGCCGTCCTGGTACTCGATGACCTCGGTCTCCGAGTCCAGACCTTCGACGTTCCGAAAGGCCCCCTGGGTGACGCCCTCAATCTCGATCTTGAAGTTAAAATTACCAATATGATCATGGGCTCTGCGGTTCGGCATTGCTCACTCCCTTGTGGGTCAGTCGCCCGACCCTTCACACTTCCGCCCTCGTTGCGCAGGCCCTCCCTGCGCGCCTCGGCCGGTATTTCAGAACTTGTTGCGCTCGCTACTCGGCGACGTCGCCTCCGGCGGGCATCTGACCAATTCGGAAGACCACGAACTCCGCGGGCTTCACGGGGCACATGCCGACCTCGACGATCAGCTGCCCGGCGTCCACCACCTCAGGGGGGTTCGTCTCCTCGTCGCACTTCACGTAGAACGCCTCCTCCGGCGTCTTTCCGAAGAGCGCTCCCTGGCGCCAAAGGCGCAACAGGAAGGCCGTGATGTCACGGTTGACGCGCTTCCAGAGTCGGTGATCATTGGGCTCAAACACGGCCCACTGAGTGCCGATCTCGATGGACTGCTCGACCATGTTGAACAGACGTCGAACGTTCACGTACCGCCAGCTGGCATCCGAGGACACGGTTCGGGCGCCCCATACGCGAATTCCACGGTTGGGGAAGCTGCGGATGCAGTTGATGCCCTTCGGGTTCAGAAGGTCCTGCTCTCCCTTGGTGATCGCATACTTGAGGCCGAGAGCGCCGCGGACGATCTCGTTGGCCGGGGCCTTGTGCACGCCTCGCTCCGCGTCGGAGCGCGCGAAGACACCCGCCATGTAGCCGCTGGGAGGCATAAAGACGTTGCCCTTGTAGGGGTCATAGACCTCAAGCCAGGGGAAGTAGTAGGCGCCGTACTTGGAGTCACGCGGCTTGACCAGCTTGTCCACGCCGCCCTTCTCGATCACCTCGGGGGAGTCGAGAATCGCGAATCGGTAACGAGCGTTCTCGCAATGGGAGAGCACCGCGTCCTGGATAGCCGGGTCGGTCTGACCAGGCGCCGCGACCATATTGATGTCATCGAGATCATCGAAGGCCTTCAGTCCCGTGCGTGTGCCCGGTCCGTTGTCCTTACCGATGTACTTGGCGGCCTTCTTCTTGGCGTCGGCCTCCGCGTCATCCCCGACATTGACGATGAAGCAGCGCCCACCGCCATTGTTGAAGAAGCCATACACCGCGTGAGCGAGGTACTTGCTGTTCTTGAAGTCACCGAAGTGCTTCGTGAACTGGCTCCAGTTCGTGCAGAGGATGGGCTGGTTTACCGGCCCAACTGCGGACTCTCCAATGAAGCCCACGGTGCTTGTGCCGACCATCTCGAGCGGCTTGGTGCCGCGGTCGACCTCTTCCACATAAACGCCAGGGGATAGGTAGCTGGTAGCCATCGAACGCTCCTCCAGTTCCGAGCTCTCGCTCTTTCAATTCCCGGTCCGCTTCCATCAGCGGCCAGAGTTAATTGCAAATTCCTTGCCAGTAACGCGCTCCAGATCGTCGGACCGGCGATCCGACTCGATCCGAAAGCGCACAAAATAGTTAATCGCCGGTCGCAAATCTTCGTTCATGCTGCGCCAGAAACTCAGCACGTCGTTGTAGTCCGTATCCAGGTTTGGATAGATGTTCAGCTTGTCGTCGGGGAATAGGCTCGGGCCCTTCAGCTGGTCCCCCGTGAGGATGGGATGCTCGAGCAGCGTCTTGACCGCCAGACCGTAGAGAAGGTTCTCCTCCGATGTCGTGTTGCCCCACACGCTCACGGTGTAATGCGCGAGCATGTGAACTGGCGCATCCCTGTAATATTCTACGATTTTTCCGTCGCGCGTCACGGATGAGACGAGGGACTGATTGCGCTCCTTGTACCGCTGGTCGAAGCACAGGTGGTACATGTAGCAGTTCACCGTAGGGAGGTTCTTGATGTTGTCCTTTTTCGGACGTTCGAGGGAGATGCTCACGGTGGTAAACCCGTTCGCTTCGAAGGACTTTTCCAGCAGAGACTTCATCGTCTCGCCGATGTCCTTGATGACCTCGAACTGACTCATCGACCCTCGATTCTACTCGGCCGCGCGGCGGCCTAACCCCAGTCACCGAGTCGTCCTCCCCGTCCCGGTTGACGGGAGATTATCACAGCGCTTCAAGGGTGCAAATCAAGGCCATTCCCGGTCGGTCGTCCCCAGGCCAGATGACCCCACTCGGGGTCTCGTGTCCCCAACCATTCGGCTCAAACGCGCGGCCTCTCAGGAGCCCTAGAAGTCGGGGCGACCTGAGGCAGCGGGGCCACCACCATCGACCTCCAGGGTGTAGACGCTTGAGCCATCCTCGGCCTCGATCTGGACGAAGTATTCACCACGGGCGAGGTCCACCGGGCCAAGCTCGACGACCCTGGGCCCACCGTCCTTGGAGCCGGCGAAGAGCACCGTGCCAAACGGGTTCCGCAGCACGACGCGCGCTTCGACATCCTCGTCGTCCCAGTGCACACGAACCGTGACCTGGGCCTCGGTCTCAAGGAAGAACGCCTTCCAATCACTGTGATCCCCCTCGTCGGCGCTCACGCGATCGTCATGGGGCTCACCCACGCTCACCTCGACGGCGCCCGCGCGCTTGGCGTCATCGCCCCCCTGGGCGTTAAACGCGGCTCCACAGCCATAGACCGAGGCGAAGAGAAGAGCTGTGATGGCGATGCCGTGCGTCGCACGCTTCATGGTCGATGACCTCCGCTGGTTACTCATGCCTGTTGTACACCCACCCGCGTGCGTGTGGTAGAGGGTGCCGATGTCGAAGGAACTCTCAACGCCTGGAATCTGGTGGTCCATCGCCGCCTTGTCCGTAGCGCTCTCCGCGCTGGGCTTGTGGGCCGAGCGCGCCCAGGAGGCGCGGGCGAGCGAAGACGCCACCGCCGAGGCCGCCGTTCAGTGGGTGCGCGCTGGGTTCCAGGAGGGCGACGCCGTGTGTGTTCTACCGACCTGGGACGACGGACCCTGGGACGGCTTGCGCGGCGCGGGTGCGGGTACCGAGCGTTTCCCATTCCCGGCGCTTCTGCGCGGAGACCGAATCGATCCCGTCGACCTGGCCCGCCACCAGCGACTCTGGGTGATCGTCACCCAGGACGCAGAGGTCCGCCCTCCCCTCGCGCAAGGCCTGGGAGCGGAGCAGGCCCGGGAGGACTTCGGGGACGGCGTCGTC
>CALCNF010000067.1 GCA_937897815.1 uncultured Pseudomonadota bacterium
GGGACTGGGTGCTATGGGCTCTACAAGCACCTGGTCGGCCACAAACACCCGTTCTGGCAAAAGGTGGGGAGGTCGCTGGTCGCCGATCATGCTCGGGCCGAGGAGCTGATGGCGGAGGTCTGTCCCAGCCAGCACTTTGATGCGGGGGACCCGCCCGTCTTTCTGGCTCACGGGGAGCGCGATGAGTTCGGTCCACCTGAGCGATACCGAGACATTGAGGCGCGCCTTCGAGGTCACGGAACCGTGGTGGAGCGCGTCGGATATCCGAACTCAGGGCACACCTTCATTCAGCGAGACTGGGAAGACCTCTTCCCGCGTGTGATCGCCTTCATCAAGCGGCACAGCGCTCCGGTCGAGTCTGCGGGAGCTGAGCTACGCTGACGGGAGCACCCGCGCCACGGTGCCCACGAGCGCGGTGGTCGGGCGCGAACCAACGTGGTCGCACAGGGCGCTCTGTGGCAACCTGCATCTCTTCCTGAATCAGGAGCCGCGCTCGTGAAACCCTATCATTTGCTCGCCCTCGCGTTGCTTCTCGCCGCCAGCCCCCAAGCCACGGGGGCCGAGAAGGCCGCAGCCGTATCCACGGCCAAGGACGGCAAGCAAGACGGCAGCGAAGCGAAGGGTGACGACAAGAAGACCTGGGACATCGAGCAGCCCGAGGCCCCAGGGCGCACGCAGACCATCGATGTCCGCGAGGGCACCTGGATGAATCTGGACGTGAGTCCGGACGGGACCGAGATCGCCTTCGACCTGCTGGGGGACATCTATGTGATCCCCATCCGCGGAGGCGAGGCTCGGGCGCTCACCACGAGCCTCGCGTGGGATATGCAGCCGCGCTACAGCCCCGACGGAAAGTGGATCGCCTTTACGAGCGACAAGGGGGGCGGCGACAACATCTGGGTCATGCCGGCCGACGGGGGAGAGGCCACCCAGGTGACCAAGGAGGCCTATCGTCTCCTGACCAGCCCGGCCTGGAACCCGGACAGCGACTATATCGTCGCGCGAAAGCACTTCACCTCGAGACGAAGCATCGGCTCAGGAGAGATGTGGCTCTACCACCGCACGGGTGGCAAGGGCGTTCAGATGACCCAGAAGAAGACCAAGCAGAAGGATGAAGGAGAGCCGGTCTTCTCACCTGACGGCCGCTACCTCTATTACAGCCGCGATGTCTCTGCCGGAGCGACCTTTCAATACGGGAAGAACTCGGCGGAGGGCATCTACGCCATCGAGCGGCTCGACCGAGAGACCGGTCGCGTGATTCGAGTCGCCGGCGGACCGGGTGGCGCCGCCCGTCCCACGCCATCTCCGGACGGCAAGTGGTTGGCGTTCATCCGACGCTATGAGGGACGCACAGGCCTGGTCGTGAAGGACCTCGCGAGCGGAGCTGAGCGACTGCTCCTGCATCCTATCGAGCGTGACCTCCAGGAGACCTGGGCGATCCACGGGGTCTACCCGACCTTCAGCTGGACCCCGCGCTCCGAGGCGCTGGTTCTTTGGTCCGAGGGAACGCTTCATCGGGTTCGCCTGAAGGACGGCCAGCGAACGGACCTCCCGTTTCGGGTCCGAACGAAGCGCCGGATGCTCACCCCGCTTCGGCATCAGGTGGACGTCGCGCCCGAGCACGTTCAGGCGCGGATGCTTCGCTGGGTTCGGGTCTCTCCGGACGGCGAGCGCGCGGTCTACTCGGCCCTGGGGAAGCTCTACATTCAGGACCTGCCCTCGGGGAAGGCGCGGCGGCTGACGAAGCAGAAGGACCATTGGGAGCTCTTCCCGTCGTTCTCGTCCGACGGCCGTCACGTCGTCTACAGCACCTGGGATGACGAGGAGCTGGGGACGGTTCGAATGGCGCCTTCCCGCGGAGGGAAGGGCAGGGTGATCACCCGTGAACCTGGACACTACATCCACCCTGTCCTGTCTCCGGATGGAAGCCGCGTCGTCTACCACCGTGTGGGCGGCGGCTGGCTCACGAGCCCGCGGTGGACCGAGAAGAAGGGGCTTTACGCGCTTCCGGTCGGAGAGAAGGGCGAGGAGACGCGCGTGAGCTACAGCGGCTCCGACCCTCACTTTGGCGCCGCGAGCGACAGGGTCTACTTCCTCGATAAGGTAAGCCAGGGCGACAAGCAGGAGCGTGAGCTGCGCAGCGCCCGGCTCGACGGCCACGAGCTCCGCAAGCACGTCGTGAGCGCGGAGGCCATGAGCTTCCGGGTCTCTCCCAATGACAAGTGGGTCGCCTGGCAGGAGGGCTATCATGTCTGGGTGAGCCCGCTGGTGAGCGCTGGTCGAACCTGGCGCGTGGGCCCCAAGGAGAAGGGGCTCCCGAGCGTCCGGGTGTCCAAGGACTCGGGCTACAACATGGCGTGGTCCGGCGACAGCCAGCGTCTCCACTGGAACCTGGGTCCTGAGCTCTTCACCCAGACCCTGGCGGATGACTTCCTTGAGCCAGGGGAGGGGGAGGAAAAGAAGGAGCCCGCGCCCTCTCAGACCCTGGGCTTCTCCTTCCCTCACGACGCGCCACGCGGAGGCATGGCGTTGGTCGGCGCGCGGCTGGTGACCATGGAGGGCGACCAGGTCATCGAAGACGGGACGCTCGTGATGAAGGGCAACCGAATCGAGGCCGTGGGGCCTCGCGCGACGACCTCCGTTCCCAAGGGATACGAGGTTGTCGATGGGAAGGGGCTGACCGCCATACCCGGGCTCATCGACGTGCATGACCACGGCTCTCAATCCGAGTACGGCATCACGCCAGAGCGAAGCTGGAAGCACGACGCCATGCTCGCGTTCGGCGTGACGACCATTCACGACCCTTCGAATCACTCCCAGAGCATCTTCGCGGCCCGTGAGCTGATTCAGGCCGGCGCGATGTTCGGCCCCCGCACGTTCTCGACGGGGACCATCCTCTACGGCGCCGAGGGGGCCTTCCGCTCCAGGGTCAACAGCCTTGAGGACGCCCGCCAGCACCTCACGCGCATGCAGGCCATGGGGGCGTTCTCCGTGAAGAGCTACAACCAGCCTCGCCGAAACCAACGCCAGCAGGTCCTCCAGGCCGCTCGTGAGCTCAAGATGATGGTCGTGCCCGAGGGCGGCGCGCTCTTTCAGCACAACATGTCCATGATCGCCGATGGGCACACGGGCATCGAGCACGCCATCCCCCTGGCCAACGCCTACGAGGACGTTCTCCAGTTCTGGGCGAAGGCCGAGGTCGGCTACACACCCACCTTCAACGTCGCTTACGGCGGCCTGGGCGCGGAGTACTTCTGGTATCAGGAGAGCGACGTCTACAAGCACCCAAGGCTTCGGCGCTTCGTGCCCAACCGCGTGCTGAACGCGCGAGCCCGCCGCCCGGCCAAGGCGCCTCATCACGAGTGGAATCACATCGACGTGGCCAAGTTCGCCAAGCGTCTCATCGACGCCGGTGGCTACGTGCAGCTCGGAGGACACGGTCAGCGTGAAGGCCTGGGCACGCACTGGGAGATGTGGGCCCTGGCTCAGGGCGGTTTTACGAATCATGAGGCCCTCCGAAGCGGCACCATGCATGGGGCCTGGTACCTTGGCCTCGATGGAGACCTCGGGTCGCTCACCGTAGGCAAGCTGGCGGACGTGGCGGTGCTCTCGGGCAACCCGCTGGAGGACATCCGCCAGTCGGAGAGCATCCGATATGTGATCGCCAATGGACGGCTCTTTGACGCCGCCACCATGGCCCAGATCCATCCGAATCAAGCGCCCGCGCCGAGCTACTTCTTCGAGCGCGACGGGGTGCGCACGGACTCCGAGGTCCGGGGCCACGACGGCTGCATGGGCTGCGGGCGTTAGTCGACCGGTCGCCGCGGCCTCTGGGTCGAGCCTAGACGTCCATCCCCATGGCGATCAGGTCGTAGAGCTCATCGCCCACCCGGAACTGGTTTCGGAGCACACCCTCTTCGATGAACCCACGGCCGCGGTAGAGGGCGACACCTCGGGTGTTATCTACACGCACCTGGAGGTCCAGCTTCGTCAGGACCGGGTTCTTCCGAGCCCAGTCGATCACGAAATCCAGCATCGCCGCCCCGACGCCTTGCCCCCAGTGGGAGCGTCTCACCGACATCCCCATCTCGCCTCGGTGTCGCAGCCGCTCTCTGGAGCTCGCACCGACGTGGGCGGAGGCGATGAGCTCACCGTTCACGTGACCGACCAGGTAGACTTGGTTGGCGCTCTGGGCGGAGGCGTCGAGAAAGTCCGACTCCTGCTCAACGGTCATCTCAAACTCGCCGGGCCCGAAGGTCAGAAAGGTGCTCTCGGCGCTGGCCGTCTCGATGTAGGCCAGGATCGCCTCAGCGTCGTCTCGAGTCGCCACCCGTATCTCCAGGAGCTCGCCGTTCTTCAGGGTGACTTCCACGCTCGCCTTCTCCCCAGGCCCTTCGCCCATCTCGAACTCGCTGCCCAGCGGAGTCTGACGCGGCTGAACTGGGTCCGCAACTCCTCGCGTTCCCGTCGGTAGCTTCGGCGGACACACCAAACATCAGATTGGGCCTGACGCTCGAAGCTCGAGGTGGTTAACTCCCTCGTTGAATCATGCAGACAGATGCGCGGCGGGACTCCCCGGGCGCGCCAATTCGAACGTTTGAGGCGGCGAATCATGACGACAAGTTCGATTCCAACGGACGGCCTGCGGTCTCCAAAGTCCTATGGTGGGCAGCCGATTCCCGAGAACGAGGAGGCTCGCCTCGGCGCCGTCGTGGGGCTCAACCAGGTGCACTCGGAGACCCAGCCAGCGCTCGTCGCGCTGAGGAACACGGCGCAGCGCTTGTTTCAAACCCCCGTGGCCTTCATCGGGATGATCGAGGAGGAGACCCAGCGCCTCCTCACCGTGTGCATCGCTCCCCAGGGGGCTGAGTCGACGACGCCGACCGCAGACTTCAAGGATATGGTCACGCCAAGGGACTGCTCCATCTGCCAGTACACCATCATGGAGAAGGATCACCTGGTGATCCCGGACATGGACGCCTTCATGAGGGGGGAGGTCGGGTCGGATTTCCCCGAAGAGTTTCGCCAACAGGCCTCGGAGCTCGGAGGCTACCCCATCCCCTGGCCGACCCCCGACGGTGAGATCGAGCTCCGCCCCGCGCACTTCTATGCGGGGGCGACGATCCGAACGCGAGAGGGGCTTCATATTGGGACGTTCTGTGTGGTGGATGTCGTGCCCCGGCCCGACTTCGGAGCCGCGCAGATCCAGATCCTGGAGAGCCTCGCGGGGCAGGCCGCTGAGTACCTGGAGGACCGGGCGCTTCTTCGGTTCCCCGCGAACCTGCGGCTCCTACAGCAGGCTGGGGAACAACAGCGAGACGCCTCGGCTCCCTCGGACGACGGGCAGACACGCTTCGACGCGGTCGTGCTTGGCGGAGGACCGGCGGGAACGACCGCGGCGTGTCGTCTGTCCTTCCAGGGCCTCAGGGTCGCGCTCGTCGAGCCCAAGGCCGTGTTCGGAGCGCCTACGGGGATCAACAGCAAGGTGCTGCGGGAAGTGGCGATGGAGCACGGTTCGGGCGCGAACTGGGATCAGATCGCCGAGATCCGAGAGCTGATCGGGGCCCGCGACGCGGCGCGCATTCAGACGCAGCTCAAGCGTTACGGAGTGTCTCTGATCCAGGGCAGAGGAGCGATCGCGGGCGTGTCCTCCGAGACGGGGGAGACGACGGTAGAGGTCTCGAGCGGACCGGGCGAGATCCGCCGTCTGTCGACACGCGCCGCCGTGCTCTCGACGGGCTCGAAGGCTCGGCGCCTCGCCCACATCCCGTTTGATAACGAGTGCATCTTCGATTCGGACTCCATCAACGCTATCGGTCGTAAGCCCAAGTCGCTGTTCATTCAGGGTACTGGAGTGATCGCCCTTGAGTACGCGACCATCTTCGCCGCGATGGGCGTCGATGTGACCATCGCCGCTCGGGGGTCGCGTGAGAGGTTTCTTCCGAAGCTCGACGTCGCGCTGCGTGACGCCCTCGTAGCCGAGCTCGAGGCTCAAGGAGTCGAGGTCCTCTTCGAGTGCAGCGTCGAGGAGTGGGAGCGTTCGGGTGACGCTGCGCGGTTGAAGCTCAGCGGGCCATCCGGCTCGACGACACGAGAGTTTGAGGCCGCGATGTCCGCAGTAGGCCGGGTTCCTGCGACCCAGGAGCTGGGACTGGACAGCTTGAACTCCCCCGCGCAGCTCTCTGAAGCCCGTGCCCTGGAAATGGACGAACGGCTGCGGCTTCGCGCCTCCACCAACCCCATCTATGCCGTTGGCGATATCTCGGGCTCGGGCCTGGCTTGCCAGGCTGTCGTGCAGGCGCAAGGCGTCGTCAACGAGCTTCTACCGCAGCTCGTTCAGGGGAAGTCATCGGGGGGGAGCGCATCCGCACCGGATTCCTCCCTGGGTACGGCCTCCGTGGTCTGGGCGATCCCCGAGTTGGCCTTCGTCGGCAAGACAGAGCATGAGGCTTCCGACGCGTTTGGACCCTCGGATGTCGTCTCCGTCATCACGCGCTTCGCGGACACCATTCGCGGCAGCCTCCATGGCTTGCCAGAGAGCTATTTCCTGAAGCTGGTGTGCCTGCGCCAAGACGGACGCATTCTCGGCGTTCACGTCTACGGCGAGGGCGCGTCCGAGCTCATCCACCTGGGCGCGTCGCTGGTGTCCTCTGCCGAGAGCGTCTTCAAACTCCAGTACAGGACGTTTCCCGCGGTCACCCTTCACGAGATCTACCGAAACGCAGCCCTGCAGGCGATTGACACGTTATCGGAGAGCCTGCGCGGAGAACCCTGAAACAAGCTTGAGCAGAGGAGGTGCGGATGAAACGAGTCATGACAGTTCGAATCGCTGAGCCGAAGGACGGCCTGGAGCTGGTTGAGGTTCCGGAGCCCAAGCCCGGTCCCGGCGAGGTTCTGGTGGAGATGAAGGCGCGTCCTATCCAACCGGCCGATCTCCTCGTCGTGCGAGACCGGCACATTGTGAAGCCCCAACTCCCGGACCCGGTGGGGATTGAAGGCTCGGGAATCATCGTCGGTCACGGGGAAGGAGTGTCGAGCCCGCCCATCGGATCCAGGGTCGCCTTACCGTATGGAGGCACGTGGGCCGAGCGAATCGTCGTGCCGGCTACCGCCCCGATTCAGCTCCCCGATGATTGTGATATGGCGCAGGGGGCGATGCTCGCCCTCAACCCGGTCACGGCGTGGGGATTGACCTCGGGTTTGAGATCCGGACAGTGGCTTCTTCAAAATGCAGCCAACTCCTCGGTGGGTCAGCTGGTCACGCGCATGGCTGCTGCGCGGGGCATCTCGACGATCTCCGTCGTTCGGCGAGAGGGGATGGAGTCCATGCTTATGGGACTGGGCGCCGACCATGTGCTCGTCGATGGGGATGATCTATCGGAACGGGTCAAGGCGCTCACGAATGGCAAGGGCGTAGACCGGGCGTTGGACGCGGTAGCGGGGGAGGCCACGGGTCGCTTGCACGACGCGACGGCTGAGGGAGGTGAGGTCGTGTGTTACGGGCTGCTCGGCAGTGACGACATCATCCTGCCGGCCGTGCGAACCATCTTCCGCGACGTGACCCTGCGCGGTTTCTCGCGGCTCAGGAACCTCCGCGCCATGGACCCCCAGGCGCGGCGTGTCATGGAGGCTGAGGTGATCGCTGACTTCAAGACGGGAATGTTCAACGCCCCTGTGCTCGCGTCCTATCCCCTTGATGAGTTCGCGGAAGCGGTCACGGTCGCCGAGCAGCGTGGTTCGGCCGGTAAGGTCCTCTTCCTCAGCCCCGATCTACTTGAAACAGCTTAGCGAGCGATCTGTCCGTTCGTGTGAAGGAGAGGGCAACGTATGAAGATCGGAATTCTTGGTGCTGGCAATGTGGGCGTCGCGCTTGGAGCGGCGCTGTCCAAGGTCGGGCACACGGTTCGATACGGTATGCGGACACCTAGCAAGCGCCCCGAAGACGGACTTACGTTCGCGGACGCGGTCGGCTTCGCTGAGCTCGTGGTGGTCGCTCTCCCATACGGCGCTGTGGAAGAGGTCCTGGCCCCGCTTGAACTCGAGGGCGCCCTGCTCATTGACGCGACCAACCCCCTGGGCTGGAACGAGGGAGTCCCCGTCCTGGCGCCTCCGAAAGAGGGCTCGGCCGGTGAGCAGATTGCGGCTCTGACCGGCGCGCGGGTCGTCAAAGGGTTCAACACGTTTGGCGCCGAGCATTGCGCCGGCGGAACCATCGAAGGCCGTCCGATCGATGTCCATCTCGCGAGCGATGACGGCGAGGCTCTGGAGGTGGTTTCGGACTTGTGTGATGAGCTTGGGCTTCGCCCGATCCCTGTCGGCCCGCTCTACCGAGCTCGGGCTACGGAGCAACTCGCGATTCTGTGGATCCAGCTCGCGATTGTAGAAGGCCGGGGCAGGAAGCTCGTCTTCTCGCTCGTTGAGGAGAACTGACTGAAGCTCTTACAGGTCGAACGGGAAGGCTCGGTCGCCGCAGCAGACCTCGCTTTCAGGAACGACGCAGCTTGAGGCGATGGCCCTCAAGCGTTTGAAGCTGAGAGTTGAGCGCTCCTCGCTATGAGCAGCAGCACTCCTCCGCGCAACACTCACAGGTGTTCGCTTTACAGCAGTCGTCTACCTTGCAGTCACATGTACATTTCTGGTCGCTCATGATGCCTCCTTATTTCGCTCGATCTTGTCGGCCAACACTCTCAATCGGTTGGCTACATAGGCTCGGTTGAGCGTGTAGCTTCTCTCTCGACCACGCTTCTCGACGCTCACGATTCCCTCTTGAGCGAGGACCTTGA
>CALCNF010000068.1 GCA_937897815.1 uncultured Pseudomonadota bacterium
AAACAGCGCAAACGCCCGCTGGCCCTGGCCGTAAAGGCGGTGTAGACGGTGTCTCAGCATGGCTGAGCGCACCCCAGCGGTCGGGACCGAACTCCAGGTCTCTGACTTCCAGTACCACCTCCCCCCGGAGGCGATCGCCCAGGTCCCGGCGGACCGTCGTGACGGGTCGCGTCTCTTGATCCTGGACCGCTCGAGCGCCGAGCACGGTCACCGAATCTACTCCGAGCTGCCCGATCTGGTGAGCGGAGACGAGCTCTTCGTTCTCAATGACACGCGCGTGGTGCCCGCGCGCTTACACGCGAGGAAGCCCACGGGCGGGCGCGTCGAGCTCCTGGTGACCGGCGCTGATCCTCAGCGACCCGGCGCGATGCTGGCGCTGGGTCGATCCTCGAAGCCACTCCGTGCGGGCACGCCGCTGGTCCTCGAGGGCGGTATCGAGCTGGAGATCGTCGAGCGCCGAGAGGGGGGCGTCGTCAGCGTCGCCTTCCCCCGGGACGCCTGGGGCTTGCTCGATGACCATGGAGAGCTTCCGCTGCCCCCCTATATCGAACGCCCGGACGGGCCGACCGAGCAGGACCGCGAGCGGTACCAGACCGTGTTCGCTGACGCGCCGGGCTCGGCCGCGGCGCCGACGGCCGGCCTGCACTTCACCGAGTCGCTCATGGAATCGCTCGAGGGCCAGGGGTGCGAGTTCGCGCGGGTCACGCTCCACGTGGGCCCAGGTACCTTTCAGCCCGTGAGGAGCGAGCGGCTCGAGGACCATGTCATGCATCATGAGCGCTACGAGATCTCTGAGAAGGCCGTCGAGCAGATCAAGAGGGCGCGCGCAGCGGGCCGCCCCGTGGTCGCCGTCGGCACCACCGTGGTTCGGACCCTCGAGAGCGTAGCCCTGGCCCACGACGGGGAGCTCATGGCGACCTCCGGAGCCACCGATCTCTTCATCCGACCCGGGTTTCGATTGCGCGTGGTCGACCAGCTCCTGACCAACTTTCATCTGCCGGGATCGACCCTGCTTATGCTGGTGAGCGCGTTCGCCGGTCGCGAGCGGATCATGTCCGCCTATGAAGATGCCCTGTCTTCAGGATACCGTTTCTTCTCCTACGGCGACGGGATGTGGATCCGATGAGCTTTGGCTTTGAACACCTCGGCGATGACCGCGAGACTCGGGCGCGACGGGGCCGGCTGCATACGACCCACGGCTCCGTGGAGACCCCCGTGTTCATGCCCGTGGGGACCCAGGGCACGGTCAAGGGGATGGATCCGGCGGCCCTTGAGCAGATGGGCGCAGAGATCGTCCTGGGCAACACCTACCACCTGTACCTGAGGCCCGGAATGGAGGCGGTTCGGGCTCTAGGAGGGCTTCATCGGATGATGGGGTGGAACCGGCCCATCCTCACCGACAGCGGGGGCTTTCAGGTCTTCAGCCTTCGGGACCGCTCCAAGCTCACAGAGGAAGGCGTGACCTTCCAGTCCCACCTGGACGGGTCGCGGCACCTGCTCACCCCGGAGCGCGCCATCGAGATCCAGGAGACCCTGGGCTCGGACATCATGATGGCCTTCGACCACTGCCCGCCTGCAGATCTAGACCGCGCGGAGCACGCGGCCGCCTCGGACCGGACGACCCGCTGGGCGCGTCGGTGTGTGGAGGCGAGAACGCGGGAAGACAACGCGCTCTTCGGCATCGTCCAGGGCGGCATGGACGCGGAGCTCAGGGCGCGCTCCGCCGAGCAGCTGCTTGAGCTTCCCTTCGAGGGGTACGCCATCGGCGGCCTGTCCGTGGGGGAGACCCGCGACGAGATGAATCGGATGGTCGCGGCGACCGCGCCGCTGCTGCCCGAGAACAAGCCCCGCTATCTCATGGGCGTTGGGACTCCGGAGGATCTCCTCAACAGCGTGGCCTCTGGGATCGACATGTTCGACTGCGTCCTGCCGACCCGGAACGCCCGAAACGGACGCCTGCTCACCTCGCGCGGCGATCTGAACATTCGCAACGCGCGCTTCAAGAACGACGATCGGCCCATCGACCCGGACTGCTCCTGTTCGACCTGCGCTCGCTTCAGTCGCGGCTATCTTCACCACCTCGACCGGTCCAAAGAGATCCTCGGCAGCGTGCTGGCGACGACCCACAACCTTCACTATCTGCTCAATCTCATGGCCCAGGCTCGGGAGCACATCGAGGCTGGGGACTACGGAGCGTGGTACCCCGACGTCCTTGAGCGACGTCAACGATCGGGCCTAGCCCCTAGGGCGTAGCCCTATTTGATTGACCCCCTTGGGGCCATTTGCTATCTCGGTGTGCCCGATTTGCTCAGCGGCCATTGGTTTCGTTGTGGTTTCGGGGCGTTAGGCCTCTTTTGAGGCGTTGGAGACTGACTTGAACGCAGTGATGAACGTAATCTTCCTCGCGCAGGCGAACTTTGGCGGCGGAAACGCCCCGAGCGCGGGCGGCGGAGCTCCGGCCGGCGCGGGCGGCGCGGCGACTGAAGCGGCGGCGCAGGGCGCGGGAGCGGCGGCGCAGGGCGCCCCAGGCGGCGGCTTCGAGCAGCTCTTCTTCATCGGCGTGATGATCGTGGTCTTCTACTTCCTGCTGATTCGTCCGCAGAAGAAGCGCGCTGACAAGCACAAAGAGATGGTGAAGCAGCTCTCCGCTGGCGATCAGGTGATCACCAACTCGGGGATCTTCGGAAAGATCTCGGCCATCGATGACACGAGCGTCACCCTCGAGGTGGCCAAGGGCACGCGAATCCGCGTGCTGAAGTCGTTCGTGGGGGGCATCGCGAACCCCACGACAGAGCAAGACCTGGCACAGCAGACGCAGAACTAGAGCGGCTGATCGATACGACCTAGGAGTCGAATAAGACATGGGTAAACAGGGCAAGTTTAGCGCGGTTGGGCTGTGGCTCTTGGTGATCATCACCATCGGCTACACGCTTCCCACGTTTGTCGGCGCGAGCAGTCTGCCGCCGTGGTTCAACGACATGTTCTCGAGCAAGCTGAACTACGGTCTCGACCTGCAGGGCGGCCTGGAGCTGCGCTACACGGTGGACTGGAAGAAGGCCATCGCGGACAACGGTCGCAAGCTCGGAGACGCGATCTCGAGCCGGCTGGTCACCGAGTTGGCGAAGAAGGACAACAAGAACGCCGACGATCTGCCGCGAGAGGAGTGGAACGCTTACGCCGCTCGCGCGGACATCAGCGTTCCGGACTACACGGCGATTCGTGTGAAGTTCGCCGACCAGGCCACCGTGGACGCGCTGGGCACTCAGCTGCTCACCGAGATCGACCTCCGTTACGAGGTGGTCCCGGTCGACAGCACCACGTTTGATCTGATGCTCCTCGACGTGGAGGCGGCCAACATTCGAGACGAGGCCGTGAAGAAGACCCGTCAGCTGATCTCTCAGCGCGTCGAGGCCTTTGGTCTCGTCGACCCGGATGTTCGCGTCGCGGGCGACTCCGACATCGTCGTCCAGATCCCGGGCGTCGGTAAGGACCAGATGGACGTGGTGCGACAGCGCATCGGCCAGACGGCGCAGCTCACGTTCCGCATGGTCGACCCGAACTCCAGCTTCTTCAGCAACCAGAAGGGAGCATTGGACGCCTACAAGGCGAAGAACCCCGACCGCGCCGCGAGCCTGGAGCTCGTGACCCAGTCGGCTACGGGCCCCTACATTCGCGGCGCTCGTAAGAGCGAGCTCCTGCGTTTCCTTCGTGAGGTGGACGTCCCCGCTGACCACACCATCGGCTTCGAGCTGGTGGAGGTCCCCGACGGCAACCTCATCCGAGAGAAGTTCTGGCGAACCCACTTCCTCTTCTCCAAGGTGGAGCTCTCGGGCAACCATCTGGCCCGCGCCCAGGTCCTCTATGATGAGAAGGGCGTGCCGTACGTGAGCCTCGATCTGGACGCCGAGGGCGCGAGCCTCTTCGCCGATCTCACCGAGAAGAACGTCGGCGAGTACATGGCCATCATGCTCGATGAGACCGTGAACTCAGCCCCGGTCATCAACGAGAAGATCCCCGGCGGCCGCGTGAAGATCACCATGGGTGGCTCCCAGGGCCCCCAGCGTGTCCTGTCCGACAGCCGGTCCCTGACGACTGTCCTGAACCAGGGCGCCTACAAGGCTCCGGTGTACAAGGTCCATGACCACGAAGTGGGCGCCAGCCTCGGCCATGACTCGGTCCAGGCGGGCAAGATGTCCCTGGCCATCGGTCTCCTGGCGGTCGTGATCTTCACGGCGCTCTACTACAAGCTCTCGGGCGTGTTCGCGGTGATGGCGTTGATCTTCAACGTGCTCCTCATCGTCGGTCTCCTCGTGAGCTTCAACTCGGCGCTCACCCTGCCGGGCATGGCGGGAATCATCCTGACGATCGGTATGGCCGTCGACGCGAATATCATCATCTTTGAGCGTATCCGCGAGGAGGTGCGAGCGGGCAAGGACCCGCGCGCCGCCGTGGACAGCGGATACTCCAAGGCCTTCATGACCATCGTGGACGCCAACATCACGACGGCCCTCGCCGGCGTGATCCTGCTCAACTACACGAGCGGCCCCATTCGCGGCTTCGCGGTCACCCTGCTGATGGGCATCGTCTGCTCCGTCTTCACGGCCGTGTATGTGTGTCGGCGAATCTTCAACTGGTACCTCGAGTCGCAACAGCGGCAGACGCTCTCCATTTAGGCGGTAGACGCATATGCAGTGGATTAATCCCGACATCGCCATCGATTTCATGGGCGCCCGCAAGAAGGCCTTCGTCTTCTCGGGGCTCATCGTGGCCATCAGTCTCATCTCTGTTGCGGTCCTCGGCCTGAACATGGGCATCGACTTCAAGGGCGGCAGCGCGGTCATCGTGACCTTCAAGAACGACGCCTCGGTCACCCGAGCTCAGATCGAGGACTCGGTCGCGGAGTTGGTGCGCGCGGAGACCGGAGACGACACCAGCCAGGTCACCGTTCAGGACTTCGATGTGGGCGTGACCGGTGAGGAGACGGGCGACGAGGGTCGCCGCTACCTCATGTACACCGAGGTCACCTCGCTCATCACCGAGGCCAAGCGCGCGGAGATCGTCGCTGGTCTCAAGACCAAGTACGGCGAGAAGACCAAGGTCGAGCTGCCCCAGGAGGGCGCCGACACGTTCTACCTGACCTTCGATCAGGACGTGAGCATCCCCGAGCGCAAGGCGGATCTGAACGCGCACTTCGCCGCTATCGGCTTCAAGCAGGTGGGCGTGGTCTCTGACACGGATCGCCAGCAGGACGTCGAGTACTTCAAGGAGCTGAACCTGCTCCTCGATGAGTCGGCCAACGAGGGAGAGACGGGTGACGCGGCCGATCTGGTCCTGGGTCGTGAGGCCTGGGAGAAGAAGAAGGCCAAGATCCTCGCCGACAAGAAGGACCGCCGCTTCACGGTCACCGTGGAAGAGGTGAAGGCTAAGGTCGCGGAGAAGCTCGCGTCGGACTTCGGCGCCTCGTTCGAGGCCGTTGAGTCCTCGACCAGCGTCTCCCCATCGGTTGGACAGGACCTGCTCAACAACGGCCTCCTCGCGATCCTCTACGCGATCATGGGCATCCTCATCTACATCACCCTGCGCTTCGACTTCCGGTTCGCCCCGGGCGCGGTCGTCGCGTTGGTCCACGATGTGATCATCACCATCGGCATCTTCAGTATCCTCCAGGTGAAGTTCTCGCTCCCGATCATCGCGGCGCTGCTCACCATCGTCGGTTACTCGCTCAACGATACGATCGTCGTGCTCGACCGCGTCCGCGAGACGTTCGACGCCTACCGGGGTCGGGATCTGAAGGACCTCCTCAACCGCGCCATCAACGGCACCCTGAGCCGAACGGTGCTCACGTCGTTCACGACCCTGGTCGTGATCACGAGCATCCTGGTTCTCGGCGGTGGTCTGATCCGAGACTTCGCCTTCGCTCTGGCCATCGGCGTGGTCGTGGGAACCTACTCCTCGATCTTCGTCGCCAGCCCGCTGGTCTACTACATGGACCAGTACCTGGAGCGAAAGGAAGCCGCGCGCGCCCGTGAGGCCCGTGGAGGCGCTGCGAACGCCGCAGCGTGACCGACGAGACGCGCGAGACGGTCTGGGAGCTCCGCGATGGTGACGCCGCGGCGGCCCAGGCGCTTGCCGCGTCCCTGACACTCGACCCCCTCGTGGCCACCCTCCTGGTGAACCGCGGGGTGTCGGAGCGTGACGCCGCCCAGCGCTTCCTCACGCCTCGGCTCAGCGAGATGCCAGACCCGTTCCTGATGAAAGGGATGGAGGCGGCGGTGGACCGGATCCTCGGCGCGTTTGAGCGGGGCGAGACCGTGTGCGTCTGGGGCGACTACGACGTCGACGGGGTCACGAGCGCTTCCCAGCTCATCGCCTTCTTTGAGGTCATCGGATATCCGTCTCGGTTCTTCGTGCCCGACCGGTTTCGTGATGGGTATGGCCTCCACCCCGAGCGGGTTCGCGAGCTGGCCCAGGGCGGTGTCGACCTGCTGATCACGGTCGACTGTGGCATCTCGAACGTCGACGAGGTCGAGATCGCGCGGGAAGAGGGCATGGACGTGATCATCGTCGATCACCACACCGTGCCCCCAACCCTGCCGAGAGCGACCGCAGTGGTCGACCCGATTCAGGAGGGCTGCGATTATCCGTTCAAGGGTCTCGCAGCCTGCGGTGTCAGCTTTATGCTCCTGGTTGCCTTGCGCATGCGACTGCGTGCTCAGGGACACTTTGAGGCGCGCCCTGAGCCCGATCTGCGCGAGTGGCTCGAGCTCACGGCGATCGGGACGGTGGCCGACATGGTCCCGCTCCGAGAGTTGAATCGGACCATCGTGCATCACGGGCTGTCGCAGATCCGGCGGACGCGCCGCCCTGGCGTCGAGGCTCTGTGCGCCGTGGCCTCTGTGACGCCCGACAAGGTCACAGCCGGTCGTATCGGTTTTCATCTGGGCCCGCGCATCAACGCGGCCGGACGCCTGGCGCACGCGAGCGCGGGCGTCGAGCTCCTCACGACGAAGGACCCTGAGGCTGCCCGGAAGATGGCCACAGAGGTCGACCGACACAACAAGAACCGCCAGGCGCTGCAGAAGGAGGTCTTTGACGCCGCGTGCGCCCAGGCCGAGCGAGCGCCCGACGCCGCGACCCGCCGGGTTCTCGTGGTCGCCGATGCGGATTGGCATGAGGGCGTGGTGGGGATCGTCGCCTCGAAGCTCGTGGAGCGCTACCACCTTCCAGCGCTGGTCCTGTCCATTCGAGACGGGGTCGCCAAGGGAAGCGCCCGCTCGATCCAGGGTTTCCATCTCGTGGACAACCTTCGTGCCGTGGAGGAGCTGCTCACGGCCTATGGGGGCCATTACCATGCGGCAGGCATGACCCTCCCGGCCGATCGAGTCGATGAACTGAGGAGCGTCTTGGACGCTCGGGCCCGCGATCAGCTCGATGACTCTCAGCTCACCCGCAGGATTCGCGTAGACGCGGAGGTCCCTCTGGCCCGACTCACCTACGAGCTCGCCGAGACCCTGCTCCACCTGGCTCCCTACGGCATGGGCAACCCGGAGCCCTCTCTCGTCGCCCGGGGCGTCCAGGTCCTCGATTATCGTCTCGTGGGCAAGGAGCGAACTCACGTGAAGCTCGTCCTGGACGCTGGCACCAGGGACATTGACGCGATCGCGTTCTCCATGGCGGACAGGCAGCACCTGTTCGACGGACCGATTGATCTCGTCTACATCCCTGAGATCAATGAGTACAACGGTCGAAAGAGCCTTCAGGTGCGTGTGAAGGACCTGCGGGCCAGCGCCTGACCCTGCGGCCGTTGACAGGCGGCCACGCGTGCGCTCAGACTCGGCGCCATCTCAATCGTCAGGAGATTGCCATGAAGAAGACTCG
>CALCNF010000069.1 GCA_937897815.1 uncultured Pseudomonadota bacterium
CCGGTCGGCGCGCTCTCGCTCGACTCATCCGTTCCGCACGCAGATAGGATCAAGAGCGACATCAGAGCCAGCCGAAGCAGTGTTGTCATGGGGTCTCCGTAGCGTCTGGGGGGCGTCGCTGTGTTTCCCACGGCGACACTCCAGCGCGGGATGTGTGGATTCATGGGTAGGGGATGGGCTTTCCGGGCACGCCGATGTCGACCTCGAAGACGCCCTTGTTCCATCCATCAGGGAGGAACACCGACGTCTTGCTCCAGCCGCCGACCCCCGAGCCCCACTGGAGATTCGGTAGGTAGGCGCCGTCCCAGGTCGAGCCGTCGATGAAGACCTCCCAGGACGAGCCATCGGGCGGGAGCTTCAGGATCTTGGTGGTCCCGTAATCAGCGATGTAGACGTTGCCACAGGCGTCGACGGCCATCCCATCGAGCCAGCCAGAGCCCACCTTGGTCGCCCACTCGATGAGCTTCCCGGGCACCCCGTCAGGCGAGATGGACATGGCGTAGATGATCTTCTTGCCCGAGAACCCGCCGATGTAGAGGGTCTTGTAGTCGGGGCTGAAGGTCACCCCGTTGGGGCTTGAGATGGCCTCGGTGAGGACGGTGTACTCACCCGTGAATGGGTTGATGCGGAGCACCTTGTTGGCGTCGTGCTCGGTCAGGTAGACCCAGCCGTCCATGTCTACGGTGAGCCCGTTTGGATAGGAGAGCCCGGTCAGGACCGTGTGCTGGACGCCCTCTTCATCGACGCGCACGAGCTCACCCTTGTTGTTGTTGCACACGACCAGGTGTCCGTTGGGGAGGTACCGAAGCCCCGCGCGGAACTTCATATTCGGTACGAAGACCTGGGGCTCTTCGTTGTAGCCCGACTTGAAGATCGCCTTGTCGTTCGATCCGATGACGTTGCCATGGGGGTCAAAGGCCAGGTCTTCGCTCGCCATGGGCCCGTCGAGCTTCGTCAGACTGAACGGCCCCTCGGGCAGGTTGTCGCAGTCGTACTCTACGACCGGCACATCGGGCTCCACGGGTCCGGTGTCCTCGACGACGTCGTCCTGCGCGTCTACCTGCGCGTCCGACGCAGCCCCGTCTGTCTCGGCCTCTCCGTCGGGCCAGGTCAGGCCATCTGGCCACACGAAACCGTCGGGCAGCCCGACCACCTCTGAGCTCTGATCCTCGGTGACGTCCTCAGGAGACGACGCGTCGATGATCCCACCCTTGGGAGCGTCCGCCGTGTAGATGGTCACCGCGCTGTCAGCGCTCGCGACGTCGCCCGCGATCGCGTCCGCGCTCGCGCCCGCGCCGCCGTCCCCGCCCCCGCAAGCGCTCACTACCGCGCACGCGACGACCAGCCTCCAGGTTGTGTCCAACGATCTCACCTCAGCGCCTCGGTTTCACCATCCGCCGGCATGGTACCCGAGAAACCGCCCTTCGATCGAATGACTGCGGTCACCCGTCAGCAATCGCGCGACGGGCTGCAGCTCCTGCTGACGCAGGTCGCAGCCCCGTCGGGAGCAATCGCGGACCGCCTATGGCCTCTAACGACCCTTGGGCCGCGCGCCCTCCATCGCTCCGAGCAGCGCGTCAGCGTACCGCTCCATCTGCCATGGAGTCAGATGCTCGCTGAGCTCCTCGCGGGAGCGAGGGAACGCCTGGGCGAGCTCCTCCATGAGCTCACGCCGCAGGAGAAGAGAGCTCTCA
>CALCNF010000070.1 GCA_937897815.1 uncultured Pseudomonadota bacterium
CAGGTCTCTATTATCTACCGCTGGGTAGTCCTTTGGCAAGGACGTGATTGCGGGAATCGAGATGCCTGTAGAAACCGAGCTCCAACGGAATGCGAGGCTTCAGTCTCCAGAGACTCAGTCTGAGCCGTGGGGGTGACCATCGGCCAACTCCGCTGGCGTCGCGTCTCGCACCGTGTGCAGGGTGATCTCGAAGGTGAGCTGCTGGCCGGCGAGGGGGTGGTTGGGATCCACCAGAATCAGATCCTCGTCCACGGCGATAACCCAGACGGGGATCTCATTTCCCTCATCGTCCTCAGCGGCGAACTGCATGCCCGCCTCGATCTGGAGCTCCGGCGGGAACTGGGTCCGCGGAACCGCGACCGGCTCCTCATCGATCCGCTCTCCGTACCCCTCGTGGGGCTCAACGACCGCGGTGAAGGTCTCCCCAGCCGCGCGTCCCTCGATCTGTCGCTCCAGCCCGGGGACGATGTTCCCATGGCCGTGGAGATAGACGAGTGGCTCGCCATCGCTGGACTCCAGAGATTGGCCCTCGTTGCTCGACAGCGTGTAGTCAAAGGCGACGACCTTGTCCGCGCTGACGGTCGTGGATTCGCTCATGGGTAACTCCCGGTGGTTGCCGTAGGGTGCGGTGATAGCCCGTTCCAGCCCGAGGCGCAACGTACCTTCTGCGCTTTCAGAACGTCCTTCGAAGCTCCGTGTGGTTGGGCCTGGGTTCAACCCTTGACCATTGCGCACGACATTTTGCCCAATCGCCCACCTGGCACCACACTCGGGGGGAGCGTCTTCAGAACGGAGCGCTCAGGAGAGTCTCGTGGAAGAACAAGCGGATCGCATTCTTCGCGCCATCACCGACGACGGCGCCTTTCGTGTCGTCGCCGTGCGGATGACAGACACAGCCCAGGGCGCGATCAACGCCCAGGCCGCTGAGGGCGACACGGCGGCCACGCTCGGGGAGATCCTGTGCGCGGCGGTGCTGGTCCGCGAGACCATGGCGCCTGACTACCGTCTTCAGATGATCCTCAAGGACTCCGTAGGCAACCACGTCGTCGGGGACGCCCACCCCAAGGGCCGTACACGGGGTCTCGTGAACGTCGCGAGTGAAGCGACCGGGCTGCTCCTGGGCGACGACTCCGTGCTCCAGGTCATCCGAATGCTCCCCAACCACGAGATTCACCAGGGCATCGTGAACGCCGGCCTCGGAGAGGGTGTCGGCGGGGCGGTCATGACCTACCTTCAGCAATCGGAGCAGGTCACCTCCATGGTGGGCATTCAGTGCGTCGTTCAGGGCGATCGGGTGGTCGCCGCGGGCGGCTACGTGGTTCAGCTCCTTCCCGAGGTCACGGAGGCGCCGCTGGCGATCATGACCGAGCGGCTGGAGGAGTTTCGAGACATCAAGCAGCTCCTCATCGACACGAACGCGAACCCCGAGCACATGGTCTCGGAGCTGCTCTATGGCTTCCCGCACACGCAGCTGGCGGACTCGCCAGTAGGCTTCCATTGCGCCTGCGACGCGTCGCGCGTGGTCGGCGCCATGGCCACCCTTGGACGCGAAGAGCTCAGTCAGCTCATCGAGGACAAGGAGGTCGTTGAGGTCTCTTGCGACTACTGCGCCAAGGTCTACGAGGTGGGTCCCGAGCAGTTTCGTACGCTCCTCGACACCAATTAGAGATGACCGAGCTGGCCTTCGGGATGCTGGCCTTCGCCATGGCCGGCTTCGTCCAGGGAGTGGCCGGCTTCGGCTCGGGCATCGTCGTCATGGCGCTCCTGCCCAAGCTCTGGGGCGTGGACGCGGTCGTACCCCTCTCTGCTCTCTTCTCGCTGATCCTCAACGCGGGCCTCTCCTGGCACCTGAGAGCCCACTGCCAGCGCTCTGAGATCGGTGGCCTGCTGCTCGGCGGCGCCTTTGGCGTCCCCCTTGGCGTCACCTTCCTCGCCCAGGTGGACTCGGCGCTGGTCACGCAGATCCTGGGCTGGGTCCTGCTCCTGTTCGCCGTCTGGCGCCTGTCAGGGGCCGCGAGTCCGGACCGTGAGATCTCCGAGCGCTGGGCGCCGGTAGCTGGCCTCCTGAGCGGTCTGACCGCCGGCGCCTACAACGTCGGGGCGCCCGCCCTGCTGGTCTACGCCAATGGGCGTCGATGGGAGCGAGACCCCTTCCGAGCCAACCTTCAGACGATCTTCCTGATCCTGGGGATCCTCCTGATCGTGAGTCTTCTCGTCGCGGGCCTCATCGACACCACGACCCTGGAGCGCTTCGCCTACCTGGCGCCCGCGGGCGCCGTGGGCGGGCTGCTCGGCGCCGGATTGGCGCAGAAGATCCCCCAGGCCACCTTCACCCGACTCATCCTGGTCCTCGTGATGCTGATGGGCATCAGCTACCTGATCTAGCGCCCGTGAAACACGGGATCCCGCTTCTCAAGCAGCGCGGAGATCCCCTCCTTCACGTCCTCGGTGTCGATGGTGATCGCCTGGGCCATCGCCTCCTGGAAGGCGGCCTTTCGCACCTCCCACCCGAGCCCCTCGTAGAGGCTCTTCTTCATGAAGCGAACCGCGATGGGAG
>CALCNF010000071.1 GCA_937897815.1 uncultured Pseudomonadota bacterium
GCAAGCGGCTCGTCGTGCTCGTGGGTACCCCCAAGGCCGTCGGGCTCGCCGTGCGAAACCAGGAGCAATCGCTGCGCAACACGCTCCTCGCCACTCGCCTCCAGCGCCTGGCGCCCTCCGCGACCCCCCGATCCATGGGAGGGCACCCGTGAGCAGCACGAGCACACAGCCTACGCCCGGAGGCGTCGCCCTGATCGCCGTCAGCGGATCGCTCCTCCCGGTCTGGATCGAGGCCATGGAGGGGAGCAAGCTCAGGACCCTCTCGGAGGATGGAACCTGCCGTGTCGTGGGCCCCGCGAGACTCTACTGGTCGAGCCAGAGTCGCCTGGTCGGCACCAGTGAGCTGGGCGCATGGTTCGATGCGCTCCAGGAGAAAGCTCGTGGCGTAGAGCTCTCCGTTTATTGGGAGGCGCTCACGGAAGAGGGGACCCAGGAGGTGGAGGTGGCCGATCTCGCTCACCTCGCCTTCGGAGAGCGGGGGCCGAGCGCCTGCGACGCCGTCGTCATCTCTCTCTTTGGAACCAGCACCTACTTCAAGATGAAGGGTGGCACTCTCTCGGTGCGCAGCCGGGAGGCGGTCGAGCGCGCCTCGCGCGAGGCGGAGGCGGAGCGCGCGGCGGGCGAGGCGCGGTCGTGGACGAGGTCCGCCATCGACCGAGCCCTGGAGCTCGGTGAGCCCATCGGGCGTGGAGACGAACGCGTCGAGCCCTATCTGGAGGCCCTCGAGACCATCGCGCTGGAGGGCAAGGCGGCGCCGAACTTCAAGGAGACCATGGCCTGGCTCAAGGAGCTCGTCCCAGGAGCCGGGGAGCCCGAGGTCCGTGCCAGGGGACTCTTGGTACGTTTGGGCGTCTACGCTCCCGATGAGAACCTTCACGTTCGCCGGGCTGGGGTCCCGCGAGAGTTCCCTGACGCCGTCCTGCGGGCGGCGGAGGAGCGCGCCGGCGAGACGATCGACACGAACAGGCGATTGGACCTTCGCCACCTCACGACCCTGGCGATTGACGATGAGCGGACCACGGAGGTCGATGACGCCTTCGCCCTCGATGGCGAGCGCCTGGTGGTCCTCATCGCGGACGCGGCTTCGTGGATCCCCAAAGACGGGCCCCTCGATCAGGAGGCGGCGCGCAGGGCCACGACGGTTTATCTCCCTGAAGGCAAGATCCCCATGCTCCCTGAGCGTCTGGGTGAGGCCAGCGCCAGCCTGAACGCTGGTGTCGATCGGCCTGCGCTGGCCTTCTCGTTCGAGATCGATGCGGAAGGCCGGGTGCGGGGCTTCGAGGTCGCGGAGGCCCTGTGTCGGGTCGATGAGCGGCTGACCTACGCGCAGGTCGATGAGGCGCTGACCGGACGGAGCGCGAGCCCGCATCAGCAGGCCCTGGAGTGGGTGAGCGAGCGCATGCTCGCGCACCGGGAGCGACGCACCCTCAGCGGCGCGCTGCACCTTCAGCGCCGCGAGGTCGATCTGAAGATCGGCGCCGACGGCGCGCTGCTCGTGGAGCCCGTGGACGCCAACGGACCCGGTCGAACCCTGGTCAGCGAGATGATGGTGGCGGCTTGCGCCGGGGTCGCGCAGTGGTGTGTCGACCAGGACGTGGCCGTCATTTACAGGAGCCAGGCCTCGCCTGACTCACCGCCGGAGCCTTCGGTCACGCTGGATGATCCCGCATCGGTCGTCGCGGTCCTTCGCACCCTCAAGCCGACTCAGCAGGGCCTACGCCCAGGAAGGCACTTCACCCTCGGTGTCGATGGCTACTGCCAGGTCACCAGCCCTCTTCGACGGTACCTGGATCTGATCAATCATCGACAGCTCAAGGCGAGCTTGAGGCGCCGGGCGCCCGCTCACACGAACAGCGATCTCAACGCCCTGGTCGCCGCCTCGGAGGAGGCCACCGGCCGGGCCCGGCGAGCCATGTCCGACACCCGACGAAGCTGGTTGCTCCGCTACATGTCCGAGCACCCGGGTCGGAGATGGCGCGCGACGGTCATTCGGTCGTTGGGCCGCCGCTGGTTGGCCGAGATCGACGAGCTGGCCTTTCAGGTGCCCTTTGTTCCCTCCGGCTGGGTGAATCCAGGTCAGACGGTTCGGCTTGAGGTACGAAAGCTCGATCTCGACATGGATCAGGTGCGCATCGAAGAGGCGCCCCGTGGCTAGAGAGTCAGACCGGGTGCTCCTCGCGTTTGACCAGGGCACCCTGCTCCTGGACCGAGAGGTGCTCCCGGACGGCGTGGAGGCCCCTGAGTGTTTTCAGCCCGATCCGCGGCTCGGAGGGCGACTCCGAGCGCCCGCCATCGAGTACCGCCGTGCTCTGGCGGGGCTGCTGCGAGCGGGCGTCGCGGTGGAGGATGAGGCGCGAGCCTACGAGGAGCTGGAGCTCAAGCCGCGCGTGGAGCGTGAGCCCTTTCCCCACCAGGCGCAGGCGCTCGAGGCTTGGCTCGCAGGTCGTCGGCGAGGCGTCGTTGTGCTGCCCACGGGCGCGGGCAAGAGCTACGTGGCCGTGATGGCGATCGCCCAGACTGGACGCTCTGCTCTCATCGTCGCGCCGACCATCGATCTGATGACCCAATGGATGAACCTCCTAAGCACCCAGTTCGGCGATGAGCTCGTGGGCGGTCTCGGTGGGGGGCTCAACGATGTCCGTCCGCTCACGGTCACGACCTACGACTCGGCTTACATCCACATGCCGCGCCTGGGAGGACGCTTTGGGCTCATCGTCTTCGACGAGTGTCATCATCTGCCGGGACCAAGCTATGTCCAGGCCGCCGAGTGCGCGATCGCGCCGTTTCGTCTCGGGCTCTCGGCGACCCCCGATCGAAATGATGGGCGTCACCTGGTGCTCGATCGCCTCATCGGGCCGCGGGTCTACGAGCGTGGGATTCGTGAGTTGAGCGGCCAGTACCTGGCGGAGTATGAGGTCGCTCGAATGCGCGTCCATCTCACGCCGGAGGAGCGAGCGGAGCACGACAGATGTCGCGGGCTCTATCGTCAGTTTCTGGCCAGCAGCCAGATTCGGATCTCGAGTCCGCAGGGCTGGAGTCGCTTCATTCAGGAGTCGAGTCGGAGCCGGGGAGGGCGGCGGGCGTGGCTCGCCTGGCGGGGGCAGAAGCGGATCGCGCTCCAGTGCGCCGCAAAGATGTCCCTGCTCAGCGATCTCCTGTGGCAGCACCGGGAAGACCCGCTGATCGTCTTCACGGCGGACAACGACACCGTCTATGAGATCTCGCGCCGACACCTCATACCCGCCATCACCCATCAGACCCCGACAGACGAGCGCCGGTGGATCCTGCAGGCCTTTAACGAAGGGCGGTTGCCAGCCGTCGTGACCTCCAAGGTCCTCAACGAGGGCGTCGATATGCCGGCCGCTCGCGTGGGGATCGTGCTCTCTGGATCGGGCAGCGTTCGAGAGCATGTCCAGCGGCTCGGACGCATTCTGAGGCGCCACGGAGACAAAGAGGCGCTCCTCTATGAGGTGATCACGGCCGGCACCTCCGAGGAGCACATCAGCGATCGTCGCCGGGAGCACGACGCCTACGAGGAGCCTGAGGAGAGCCATGCTGACGGGTGATCTCGTGCGCGCCAGCCTTCGCAGCGGCAAGATCCGCCCACGTTATCTGCGGGTGGACGACGAGGAACTGCAGGCCGAGACCGAGGCGCTCATCGCGCTGTTCGGCTCCCATGTGGGACAGCCTATAGGCCGGCTGGAAGAGGCGATCGCCGATCACATCGGCGACGGGACGGACTTCGCCGTGCGCCGGGGCCTCGTGAAGCTGCTCATGGATCGCGCCACGGTCGAGATGGTGTCGCCGATGGAGCCCTCAGAGCTCCGTCGGGCGGTCTTTGAGGCCGCCGCCGCGCGCTGGCCCGTGAGTCGCACCGCGGACGGTCAATCCAGCCGTCACGAGGTCCTCGGTGAGGTCGGCGCGCCCCTCGGCCTGAGCGCGGCGGAGGTCGATGAGGTTCTGTACGCGGACCTGAAATCAGCCCATCGGCTCATGGATGTGGAGCTCCCCGAGGCTTCTCTGCTCCTTGAGCGATACAACCTCTCGCTCGCTCAGGCGATGTTGCTGCGGGCCCACGAGCTGGTCATCACCCTGCCGCGCCCGGACGCTCGCCAGACGCGCCTGCTCGTCCGGGCCATGAAGTTCCGCCAGCTTCTCCATCGCGCCGAGCGGGAGGGGGATACGTTGATCCTGCGGATCGACGGACCGCTGTCGCTGTTTCGTCAGACCCAGCGCTACGGGCTGCAGCTCGCCCTCTTTTTGCCCACGCTGCTCGCGCTCGACGCGTACGAGCTCTCCGCGGTGATCTCCTGGGGCCAGGCTCGGTTACCGGCCACGTTTACGTTGACCCACAAGGATCCGCCTCGCTCCCTGCGCCGCGAGAAGGGGCAGTGGGTGAGCGATGAGGAGCGCCAGCTCAAGAAGCAGTGGAAGAAGTTGAAGACCCCGTGGACTCTGGAGCGCTGTCATCGGCTGATCGATCTTAAGGGGCACGGGGTCCTGGTTCCCGACTACGAGATCCGCCACCCCGATGGTCGAAAGGCGCTCCTTGAGCTGGTGTGGAGCTGGAGGCGCAAGACCTTCGAGCGCCGGTTTGAGGCGCTGCAGCGAGCGGCCCCTCCGAACCTGATCGTGGCCGTCTCCGTTCGGCGTCATGTGGGCGAGGAAGAGCACCCTGAGCTCCCTGAGGGGGCGGTCGTCGCCTTCAAGGGCGTCATCCAGGCGAAGCGACTGATCGAGGTCGCTGAGAACGTCGCGATTTGATGGGGTGTCTTGGGGGGGGCTCCCCGGCTCTTGGCCTGAGGGGCCCCTGGATCCATACTGGTGGGGTGAATCGAGCGATCTTGCTGGTGTGTCTTCTCTTCGGGGGCACCGTAGACACCCAGCGGGCCTGGGCTTCTGTGCCTGCGCCTGCGCCCGCACCCGTGGATGTCGGAGAGCCCTCCCGTGTTGAGCGGGCGAGCGCTGAGTCCCTTGAGACCGACCCTCGGACGACTCGGCTGCGGATCCCGCCTGGCCGCGAGCGACTGGCCAGAAAACTCCTGACGGACGTGGGATTCCTCAAGGACCTTGAGGGTGGCTGGCACTTCGACACCATCGCTATCGGTCATCGACAGGTCACCCTGGAGCTTCGGCCTGCGGCGGCCCCGGATGACAGCCCCGCACCTGCGGGTGTGCATCTGGACCCCGCGGCCGTCGCGCTGCCCCATGAGCGTGCGTCGAAGAGCTTCGTCTTGCGTCCGTTCGCGACGGTCGATGATCCGCTGGTCGAGCGGCACCTGAAGGCGGCCGTGGAGAGCATCGTCGCGCATGACAAGGGGGGCTTTTATAAGGAGGCCCCGCAGGCGGCCGTGAAAGAGATTCGGGCGCCACCACAGCTGGGACCCGAGCTAGAGCAGGCGCTCTCGGCGGACTGGAAGCTCTTCCACGACTGGCCCTATTCGGACAAGCTCGTCGCCCTGCGACACCTGAAGATCACCGGATACGTCTTGCTGATCTGGGCCGCGTTGTTGGCGGTTTTTGTTTTACGGCGACGCGGCGATTACAGCGTCACCAAGCGCGTTCGGGCGACCCATCTGCTCCCCGCCGGAATCCAGGTGCTCTTGTTCGGCTACTGGGCATTGTATTGGGATGGCGTCCCGCCCCAGCTTCAGCTGATCGGACTCCAGCTCCTGTTCGCCTATGCGTTCGACGCGCTCTTGGGCCTGACGGTCTTCAAGAAGTGGACGCTCTCCTATGGACCGATCCCCATCACCCTGAGCGCCAACCTGTTCGTCTGGTTCCCGGGCGACCACTTCTATCTCTCGGTGATCGTGATCGCGCTCGCCCTGGCCTCCAAGGCGCTCATTCGGAAGGACGGGCGTCACATCTTCAACCCCAGCGCCGTCGGCATCGCGATCGTCGGAGCGCTGTGCCTGATGTTCCCCACGACCTTCCCTTACATCGACATCGCACATCAGCTGAACCTGGCCCCCAACATGCTTGAGGTGATCTTCTTGCTGGCGTTGCTGCCGCAGGTGCGGATCCCCATCGTGCTCGTGTCCGTCTCCGCCTTGTTCACGACCTACGCTCTGGCGGGCTCTCACACGCTCCTGCTGCCCGGCCCGTTCTGGCCCGCGGTCTTCCTCGCCCTGGTTCTCCTGGCGACCGACCCCGCGACGATCCCGAAGACCGGCGGAGGCCGGGTGCTCTTCGGAGTCCTCCTGGGCCTGGTGACCGTCGCGGTCTCGTCCACCCTTGAGTACAACGGGATGAGCGACTTCTACGGGAAGGTGCTCGCGATCCCGGTCGCCAACTACTTTGTGACCCACTTCGATCGCTTCGCCTCCAGCTATGGGGAGCGAGCAGAGCGCTGGTTGGGGGCCCAGCAGAACCGTTACCACGTCGCCTTGTGGGTCCTGCTCGTGGTGGTTCAGACGCACACCGGCGTTTCGAAGCAGGGAGGGTTTGAGGCCGTGTGGCATCGCCAACTCGACACCCCCCACGTGGTCGTTCGGGACAGCGCAGCGACCTGTGATGACAACCCTGTCTGGTGCGAGCCCTTCTCTCTCGTAGGAGAGCTCAGCCTGTGGGTGAGCGACGAGAAGAGAACTGAACCGTGAGCCAAGCCTCTCTAGGCAGCCGAGAGCACTTCCCGGACCTTGAGGCTGCCGTCTACCTCAATCACGCGGCGATCTCACCCCTCTCGCTCCCTGTTCGGGACGCCATTCGTCGCACGACCGATCGCATCGCAGCGAAGGGGATGGCTCACTATCATGAGACCCTCGACCTTCGAGCGGCGCTCCGAGAGAGGGTGGGGCGGTTCCTGGGGGTGGGCGCCAGCAGCGTCGCGTTCACCTCGAACACCTCTCAGGGGATCACGGCCGTTGCGATGGGCCTACCTTGGCGCCGGGGCGACCGCGTCCTGATCTTCGAGGGCGAGTTCCCGGCGAACGTGACGCCCTGGTTGGAGGCCGCTCGCCTTTTTGAGCTGGAGCCCGTCTGGCTCTCAGCCCACAGCGCGATGGAGGACGAGGGTCGGTTTCTGGATCAGGTGGAGGACGAGCTGCGCCGCGGGGTGAGGCTCCTCGCGGTGAGCGCCGTGCAGTTTCAGACGGGCTACGCCATGCCTATTCGGGCCCTTGGCGCTCTGTGCAAGCGCCACGGCGCTGAGCTGTTCGTCGATGGAATCCAGGCCGTGGGCGTCATGCCGTTCGACTGCACGGACCTCGGCGTCGACTACCTCGCCGTGGGCTGTCATAAGTGGCTCATGAGCCTCGAGGGCAGCGGTATCCTGACCATCGCTCCAGAGCGACTCGCCGCCTTTGAGCCGCGTCTCGCCAGCTGGCTGAGCCACCAAGATGGCCTTCGGTTTCTGTTCGAGGGCGCAGGTCACCTCCGCTACGATCGCCCCTTTATTGAGGAGGCGCTGGTCCTGGAGGGAGGGATGCAGAGCATGGTGCACAACGCCGCCCTCGACGCCGCTCTCGACGCCTTGGAGAGCCTCGGCCTTGATGCGATTAACGCCCACGTGAACCGCTGGAACGACGCTCTAGAGCCCCATCTCAATCGCCTGGGCCTGCAGAGCGTCCGTTCATCGAGGCTGGATTCGAGGAGCGGCTCCCTGAGCTGCAGGATTCCGGATCACGTCGCGATCACCGACCTGGTCCAGGCGCTCGATTCCGCCGGAGTCGCCGTCTCAAGTCCGGACGGTCACCTGCGCTTCGCGCCCCACTGGCCCAACCACCTCGACGAGGTGCCGCGCGTGGTGGAGGCCCTTGAGTCCGCTCTAGAGGGCTGAGCGCCCGCCTTAGACGTGGACCCGCGCTGGACCGCCTCCTCGCTTGGAGCGTCGTCGGAACACCTCGGCGAGGATACGAGCGACCTGCTGGAACATGGCCGCGGGGACCTGCTTGCCCACCTTCACTCGCTTATAAAGCGCGCGCGCCACGGGCCGGTTCTCCACGATGGGCACGCTGTGACGACGGGCCACGGTACGAATATGGAGCGCCAGGTTGTCCATGCCCTTGGCGACCACGATCGGCGCCTTGTCCTCGCCCGGCCGGTATCGAAGGGCGACCGCGAAGTGGGTCGGGTTCGTGACGATGACGTCCGCGGTGGGGACCTCGGCCATGATTCGGTTCATGGTTAGATCTCGATGCATCTGGCGCCGCCGCTGCTTGAACATCGGCTTACCTTCCTGCTCCTCGATGTCGCGGCGAAACTCGTCACGGGTCATCTTGATCTGCTCGTTGTGCTGGTTGCGCTGCCACAGGTAGTCGGCCGCGGCGAGGATCCCCAGAACCACGCTCGTGGCCACGAGCATGCTCCACATGCGATCCCGAACGATGAGCTCGGCGGTCGACAGGGGCGCGATGGCCAGAGACGAGAAGGTCATCATGTCGCCGCCGATGAGCATGACGATGACCGTACCTGAGGCCATGAGCTTCAAGAACGCCAGGGTGATGTTCATCCCCAGCTTCTTTGGATGGAACACCTGCCCGAGTTTGGTGAAGGGGTTCAGCTTCTCGGGCTTCGGGATCAGCGCCTCAGGAGCCCAGAGGAACTGGGTCTGGGCGAGGCCGGCGGCGACGCCCGCGACGCCCATCAGGCAGCAGATGCCGAGCATGGGTGGACCGATGGTGTCGACCGCGTGAAACAGGACGGTGCCCAGGGCGGGGATGTCATTGAGTCGATTGGCGGCCATCTGCTCGATGGTCCAACGCGTGTGGGCGATCACCGCGTCGATGAGATCCTGGCCCAGCATCCCAAAGGCGACGAGCGCCATAAAGAGCTGCGCGGAGCTGCCCACATCCTTGGACTGACAGACGCGACCCTCACGACGAAACTGATCGATGCGTTTTTGTGATGGGTCATAGGTTTTCTCCTCGCCGGACTCGTCCGCCATCTCTAGGACCCTCCCTCAATGCCGGTGAGCTCGATCATGCGCTGAGGCAGCGATTGGATCCCCTCTCCCATGAGCAGCACCACGGCGTCGCTCTGACTGGAGATGGCGAGGAGACCACACAAGATCATGGCGCCCATACCGATACCGAAGAGGTTCGCGGTGGGTACCACTCGAGTGATAAATGCGAGGGCGATGTTCAGGATGAGCGTCGTGACGACGGCCGGCGCCGCGAGCTGCAGCGCCTGGGTGATCATGCGGCTCCCGGCGGTCGCGATGCCCTCGGCGCTCGCGACCTGGAGCTTAATCACCCCAACGGGGAACTCGCCCAGGTGCTCAAAGAGCGTCATCAGAACGACGCGATGACCGTCAAAGGTCACGAAGAGAAGGGCGGCAGTCACGCCGAGCAGACCACCGAGGGACAGGCTCTGATCGCCGGAGGCCGGATCCACGAAGACGTTCATGGAGAGGCCCATGCTGATGCCAGCCAGCGAGCCC